>JBBTPF010000055.1:6344-7518 GCA_038066295.1 Candidatus Methylomirabilota bacterium
GGCGTCCGCCACCTGCGCAGCCGGACCGCCCGGTTCGCGAACCTGCCGCTGGCGCGCGCCGCGTATAACGCCGGCGAGCGCGCCGTCGCCACGTATCAGGGGATCCCGCCGTACCCGGAGACGCGCGACTACGTGACGCGCGTGCTGCACCTCTTCGGCGGGTCTCTCGACGGGCTCTCGGGGTCCCGTACCGTCATCTATCACCGGGTCGAGGACGACGGGACCATCACCTACACGAACATCCCGCCGCGCGGCCGCCGGTAATTCGGTCAGCGGCGCCAGGCGAGATCCAGGAAGCGCCCCCCCTGTCGCGCCCGCTCGCGCGTTCACGGCCTGCTTCAGCGTGCAGGCGACGGGCCGGTCTTCCTCCTCGGCGAGGATGGCGCGACGACGAGCACGGTCGATCGGAGATCGAAGGCGCGCCCCGTCATCGAAGGAGCTTCACGATTTCGCGGAAGGCGTCGGTGTCGGCGCGGCCCAGGAGCTGGAAGACCACCGTCTCCGTCGCGGAGACGACGGCGCCAGCCTGGCGCGCCTGGGCGAGGCCGAGCTCCAGATTCGCGGGCGTGCGCGAGCAGACCGCGTCGGCGACGACCGACACCTGGAAACCCGCGCGCACGAGGTCGAGCGCCGTGAGCAGGACGCACACGTGCGCTTCCATCCCGGCCAGGATGACGCGGCCCGGGTCGAGGGCGCGGAGACGATCGCCGAACGCCGGCACGCCGCAGCAGGAGAACGCGGTCTTCTCGATCGGCGTGACGCCGTCGAGGAGCGCCCGGAGCTCGGGCAGCGTGTGGCCGAGCCCCTTCGGGTACTGCTCGGTGAGGAGCACCGGCACGCCGAGCCGCCGCGCGGCGAGGCCGAGGACCTTGAGATTGCGAACCATCTCGTCGCGCCGTTCGCCGTCCATGGCGTTGAACAGGCGCTCCTGCACGTCGATGACCACGAGGACCGGCTGCGGCATGCACCCTCCTGCGGGGCGAGATCGGACGAGCAACCGCCCCTATCTTCTCACGCGTGCCGGGCGCCGTCGAGCCCGCGCGCATGATGTCCGGTCGCGCCGTCGCGCAGGGCAGCTCGTGGTCCTCAGAGACTGTGAATGTATCGGGGCCGCGGGCGGGCGGGTCTCTCCGACCACGGCGCGGGGAGCGTGATTCCCCGCGGCGCCGTTCCC
>JBBTPF010000055.1:7528-18946 GCA_038066295.1 Candidatus Methylomirabilota bacterium
CCCCCCCCCCCCCCCCCCGGCCCCGATACATTCACAACCCCTCAGCCCCTGGCTGCGGCTGGGCCCCATCGCCATGGCATTCGCCCCCCCGGCGCGGAAAGATCTCCCCCGAATCCTGGCGCGGGTCCTTGAGCCGCCTCCGAAAGCCGCTCCTTTCTTCGCGTAGCTTCCGTCTGATCCGTCGTCTTCGACGTCGTCCATCCCGGCGGAGTCCGCCGGGGGGGTCGCGCGCCGAAACCTACACGGGAGGAACAGTGATGACCCGATCGATTCGACGTGCCGTGCTCGTTCTCCTGGTCGCCGGAGCCCTCGGCGCGCCCGCCTGGGGCGCCGAGCTCAAGCCGATCCACACCGCGACGGCGAAAGACGTGGTGGTGACGCTGCTGAGCGAATCCGGGCAGTGGATGGCGGGCCCGAACTCGTTCGTGGTCGAGTTCGTCTCCGCCAAGACGAAGCAGCCGCTGGATGTCGGCAAGGTCACGCTGAACACGAGCATGGCGATGCGGGGCATGGCGCCCATGACGAAGAGCGCGACGGTCACGCCGGACAAGACGCCGGGGCGCTATCTGGCGACGATCAGCTTTCCCGACGTGGGCGCGCGTGAGGTGACGGTCAACTGGGACGGGCTGGCGGGCAAGGGCTCCGCGCGGCTCTCCGTCAACGTCCGGTAGCGGCAGAGCCTCCTGCCGGTGTGGAGCATCGTCCCCACATGCGGTCTTCGCGCCCCATGAGCCGGCGGCTCCCTGCCGTTGAGGTATCTCCGCCACGTCAATGAATTCAGGTTGTTGTGTAACGCCACGGCACGATTGTCGACCGTGGCACCAACGTTGCCTTATGCTGGATGTCGATGAGCACGATTAAACGCTTGATTAAACGCTGGACGAACCGAAGCTGGCAGCGGCAGGGCGCGATCTTGGGCGTCGTGCTGATCATGCTCTCGGGTGGCCTATGCGTCTTCGGCGTGGGTCATGCGATGGCCGAAGACATGTCTCCCGATCTTTGCGTCCTCATGTTCGCCGCGTCGCTGACGGTCCTGCTCCTCTCCGGCCCGCTGCTGGGCGGCTGGACGCAGCTCAGGCTCTGGTCCCGCTTGTCGCTCGCGCCGCTTCGCATCCTCGATCGGCCCCCGAAACTCGCCACGCTCTCCTAGCCGAACCGTTCGCTCGGAGTTTCCCGATTCGGACTCGAGCCGGCTCGCGTCGCGCGAGCCGTCGCTCGCAGGCTCCTCGCTGGGGTCTGAGGAAAGGAGTGGCGACGAGGAAATGGCTGCTCGTCTGGTCGTGGCCGTCGTGCTCTGCGGGACGCTTGCGTGGGCGCAGCCCGCCGCCGCCCGCTCGCACCTGGACGGGCGCGCCGGGGTGCCCGCGATGGTCGCGCGCGTCCTCCCCGCCGTCGTGAGCATCACCACGCGCCAGATCGAGCGCGACCAGTTCAACCAGGAGAAGCCGACGCGCGGCCTCGGATCCGGCTTCATCTTCGACCGCCGCGGCTACATCGTCACCAACGGTCACGTGGTGGAGGGCGCGGAGCAGATCAAGGTCACGCTTTCCGACGAGCGGACGTTCCGCGCGACGCTCGCCGGCACCGACCGCTTCACCGACCTGGCGGTGTTGAAGATCGAGGGCCCGGCGATGTCGTCACGGCCCTCGCCGGACGGACGGTGAAGGATCTCCACCAGCTTCACGAGGCACTCGCCCGCTACCGGATCGGCGAGGCCGTCGACATCACGGTCTGGCGGGAGGAGCAGACGCTCTCGCTGCGGGCCGTCCTCGATGAGTTTCGATGAGGGGCTGGCTGACGGCGGCGGTTGCGGCGCTGACCTTCCTGACGCCGGCCGGCGTCCGCGCGGACGAGAAGATCGTCATCGAGGCGACCCGCCTCGCGCCTCCTGTCCTCCGGACGATGACCGGCCACCGCGTGACGTTCCTGAACCGCACACAGCGGGCGGCGCACGTGGAATTCGCTCGGGACGGCGGGGAGCACCACCTCGTCCAAGTGCCGGTCGGCGGCCCGATCTGGGCGATCTTCCACCGCGCGGGAACGCACCCTTATGTCGTGCACGTCTACGGCAAGCGGACGGACACGCTCGCTGGCGCGGTGGAGGTCGTCGAGGACGCGCTGCACAACAAGTGGGAACCGCCGGCGTGCGCGGTCAATGTCATGGGGGTGTGCATTGAGCCCTGAGCATCGCGGCAACATTAGCCGCTGGTCGATCGAGCACCCGTACGTCATCATCGCGTTCTATCTCGGCGTGGCGCTGCTCGCCGCGCTCGTCATCTTCTTCCAGATGCCGCGGCGGATGATGCCGTACGTCGAGAGCCCGATCGTCGGCGTCGTCTCCATGATGCCGGGCCTCTCGGCCGAGGAAATGGAGATCTACTTCTCCAAGCCGATCGAGGAGCGGATGGTCGATCTGAAAAACGTCCACTTCGTGCGGTCCACCTCCCAGGAGGGCTTCTCGATCGTGTCGATCGAGTTCTGGTACGGCACCGACATGAAGAAGGCGCTCTTCGACGTGCAGGCGCTCATGAACGTCGTCCAGGCCGACCTGCCCATGACCGGCGCGAACCTGAAGCCGTCCTGGGTCCTGGCGATCGATCCGCTCAACATCCCCGTGCTGTCCCTGGCCGTGACCGGCGAGGGCTACGACCCGGTCCAGCTCCGCACGCTCGCCGAGAACGAGGTGGTGAACCGCCTCAAGGTCGTGAAGGACGTCTACTCGGTGGTGCCGTTCGGCGGCCAGAAGCTCCAGATGCAGGTCGTCGTCGACCGCGACCGGCTCGTCGCCTACAAGATGAGCCTCCTCGACGTGAAGAACATGCTCGACATGCAGAACATGGCGAAGCCGGCGGGCACCCTCACCTTCAAGGACCAGGAGATCCTGGTCCGGAGCGACTTCCGCGCGCGGACTCCGGAGGAGGTGGCGGCGTACCCGATCGGGAGCATGGAGGGCAAGACGGTCTACCTGCGGGACGTCGCCGAGGTGCTGAACACGCCGCGCGAGCAGCGCAGCTTCTACCGCCTCAACGGCAAGGAGGCGGTCGAGGTCTCGATCATCCAGCAGCCGGACGCCAGCTCGGTGCGCGTCATCGAGGGCGTCAAGGCGAAGCTCGCGGAGATCCAGCGGGATTACCCGCGCCTGAAATTCGAGATCGCCTACGACAACTCCACGTTCGTGGGGTTCCTGATGGACAACATGGTCGAGGAGTTGGTGCTCGCCGTGCTCCTCACCGGCCTCGTCGTCCTCTTCTTTCTGGGCAACGTGCGCGGCACGCTGATCTCGGTCATCACCATCCCGATCTCGCTCGGCATGGCCGTGCTCGTCATGGTGCCGTTCGGGATGACCCTGAACAGCTCCACGCTCATCGGCCTCCTGCTCTCCATCGGACGCCTCGTGGACGACTCGATCATCAACATCCACTCGATCGAGCGCCATCTGCGGATGGGGAAGTCCCCGAGGGAGGCGGCCGTCGACGGGGTCAACGAAGTCATGCTCGCGGTGTCCGCCATCACGTTCATGGTGTGCGTCGCGCTCCTGCCGCTCGCCTTCTCGGGGGGCATCGTGCAGTACATGTTCGAGGGGATCGTCTGGCCGATCATCTTCGGCATGCTCGCCTCGGCGGTCGTCGCCTTCACCCTGACGCCGGTCCTCGCGGCGAACCTCTTCGCGCCCCACGCCGAGGCGGGCGCGCGCCGGCCCGGTCGCGTCCAGCGCTGGGCGCTCGATCCCTCCCAGCGCTTCCTCGGCTGGCTCGACGCCCGCTACCGCACGAGCCTCGCGTGGTCGATCCGCAACCGCTTCGTGGTCTTCGCCGGGGCCCTCGCCGTGATCCTGGCCGGCTTCGCGCTGTACCCGAAGATCGGTAGCGAGATGATGCCGCTCGCCGACGTTTCTCAAGCCTTCGTCCAGCTCGAGGCGAGGCCGGGGACGTCCTTCGCCCGCACCGCGGAGATCGCCGCGGAGGTCGAACGGCTGCTGATGAAGCAGCCCGAGATCGTCAAGGTGTCCTCGGAGGTCGGCTTCGAGCCCGGCGGCACCTATTTCACCGGCTACACCATGGGGTCGGTGAACTCCGCCTTCATGATGCTCACGCTCGTCGACTCCTCCAAGCGGTCGCGCGACATCTGGCAGATCATCGACGGCGTCCACGCCGAGGCGACCCGCACGATCCCCGGCATCCGCCGGCTCACCATCAAGGAGATGGGCGCGGACGTGATGGCCTCCAGCGCCGCGCCCGTCCAGCTCATCTTCTTCGGCCCGGATCTCGAGAAGCTCTACGAGATCGGCGAGCAGGCGCGCAAGCTCGCCGAGGAGATCCCGGGCTTCTACCAGCCCGCGACGTCCTGGGCCCTGACGCTGCCCCAGCTCCACATCGTGGCCGACCGCGCGCGGGCGCAGGAGCTCGGCCTCACCATCTCCGACGTCGCCGACCAGGCGTACTACGGGCTCAAGGGCGGCCTCACCACCGAGTTCTACCGCCTGGAGAACAAGCGCCAGTTCACGATCCTCCTGCGGTACCGCGGCGATCAGCGGCGCGACCGCGGAGACCTCGAGCAGGTGAAGATCGTCGGCAAGAAGGGCGAGGTCGTGCCGCTCACATCGGTCGCCCGCATCGAGGAGCGGCAGGGGCCCACGCTCATCGAGCACGACAACTTCCGCCGCGTCATCTCCGTCCTCGGCTTCTACCGCAAGGGCGAGCCGCCGAGCATGGAGCTGTCGATGGACCTCCTCATGGTCGCCCACGAGAAGGTCGACTTCCCGCCGGGCTACGGCGTCGAGCTGCGCGGGGACATGACGCAGATGGAGGAGTCGTTCCAGCGCCTGCTGCGCGGCCTCTACCTGGCGGTGATCTTCATGTTCCTCCTGCTGGTGGCGCAGTTCCGGAGTCTGATCGAGCCGTTCAACATGGTGTTCTCGCTTTCACTCATGTTCACCGCGATCCTCGGCGGGCTCCTCCTCGCCCGCCAGACGTTCTCGACCGTCTCGATCCTCGCCATCGTGATCCTGGCCGGCATGATGATGACCGTCGCCGTGCTCCTGATCGACCTGGTCCTGCGTCTCAGGCGCGAGGGGATGGAGCGCGACGAGGCGATCCTCACGGCGGGGCCCATCAGGCTCCGCCCGATCCTCATGACCTCGCTGATCACCATCGTGGTCCTGATCCCGGTCGCCTTCTTCCCGCGCACCGGCATCGACGCCTACGCGCCGCTCGCGACCGTGGTCATCGCCGGGCTCACGATCGGCACCGTGCTCGCGCTCTTCGTGGTGCCGGTGCTCCACACCTACACGGACGACCTGGCGCGGCTGGTCCGCGCGGCGGTGCGGCGCCTGCCGAAGCGACGCGAGGAGTCTCCGGCATGAGCGTGTGGCGCCGGGGTCTCACCACGTCGCTGGTCCTGCTCGCCGTCGCGTTCGGTTACGCCCTGACCCAGGGCCGGGTCGAGCGCCCCGCGCTGCCGCGCCCCTCCGGCGTCGCTCCATCGCCGCGCGTCCCGCCGCCACTCCCGTCGGCGCGCGACATCCTGGACCGCCGCGCCTCGCTGGCCCTCGGCGCCGAACAGACGCGGCGCCTCGAGGCGCTGGCGCGCGAGTGGTCGAGCGAATCCGCGCGCCTGGAGGCCGAGCTCCAGACGGCGACAGCGGAGTTCTCCCGCTTCATGGGTGAGGCGCAGGGGAGGCGGGGGACGAGTTTGCAAGCGATCCAGCATCGGTCGGCCGACGTCAGCGAGCTCAGCGCCCGTCTCAGGGAGCAACGCCGGCTCCACGGCGAGGTGGCCGCGGGGCTCCTGACGGAGGCGCAGCGCGGGCGCCTCGCACACCCGGTACCGGACACGCCCGGAGGAACAAGATGAAGCTCGAGCAATTCGACCCAAGGCGCACGCTCGAACAGGCCGCAGCAGGGATCGGCGGCGACGGCTGGCGACGGAGGATCGTGCTTCAGAAGGGGGGCGCATGGTTCCTCCGTCTGGCCGCCGTCGTCGTGGTCCTGGCCGCGGGCGCGTGGGCGTACTGGGCGAACTTCGGCCCCGGCGCGAAGCAGGCGATGGACATGAGCATGCGCGTGACGTCAGGCGCCACCCCGTTTCCCGTGACACTCGCGCCCGTCGGGCGGGGCCCGGTCAAGGGAACCGTCGTGTACACCGGCAGCGTCGCGCCCTTCAACGAGGAGGACATCTATCCGCGCGTGACCGGACGCATCGTCGAGATGGCGGTCTATCCGGGCGACGCGGTGCGCGCCGGGCAGGTGGTCGCGCGCCTCGACGACGTCGAGCTCGCTTCGCGCGTCCTCGAGGCCGTGGCGATGGCGGCGACGGCGCTGGCCAACCGCGCCCAGATGGAAGCCGACGTCGTCGCCGCGCAGCACGGCATCGTCCAGATGGACAAAGAGCTGGCGATGGTCGAGGCCGAAGTGACCTACGCGCGGGCGGTCGCCGCGCGCTCGGAACGCCTCGTGGGCTCCGGGGCGATCTCGCGCCAGGAGTGGGAGAACGACCGCTCGATGGCGGTCGCGCTCGAGGCCAAGCGGGAGGCGGCCCGCGCGAAGCTCGAGCAGGCGCGTGCGATGGAATTGTCAGCGCGGAGGAAGCTCGAGGCGGCCGAGGCGATGGTCGCCCAGGGCCAGGCCGCGCTGCGGACGGCGACGGTCGTCCGCGATTACGTCACGATCGTCGCGCCGAGCTCGGGCTACGTCGTGAAGCGCCTCGTCGCCCCGGGCGTCCTCGTCCAACCCGGCATGGCGATTCTCAAGCTCGCCCAGATCGACCGCGTGCGGCTCCAGGCCAACGTGGGCGAGAAGGACGTCGTGTCCATCCGCGTCGGCTCTCCGGTCACCGTGACCCTCGCCGGCGCCGGCCAGGCTCCGATCGCCGCGCGCGTGACCAGTGTCTTCCCGTTCGTGGATCAGGGGCCGCGCACGGCCGTCGTCGAAGCCGTGGTGGACAACCCCGGGCGACGGTTCCTGCCGGGGCAGTACGTGCAGATGGAGTTCGTGACGGGCGAGCGCGCCGAGGCGCTCACGGTTCCGCGCGGCGCAGTCGCCCGGATGGGGGGTAAAGCCACCGTCTGGGTCGTCAAGGACGGCCGCGCCGAGCCGTACCAGGTCACGACGGGCCTGGAGGGCCCCGAGCGGATCGAGATCGCGCGGGGGCTCACGGGCGCCGAGCGCGTCATCGCGCGGGGCCACGACGGGCTCTACGCGGGCGCGCGCGTCGTGGACGTCCCCGGGGCGAAGCCGGCCGCCGCCGACACACCGACGCAGAAGACGATGCCGGAGAAGCCGGCCTCCCCGGAGGCGCCGAAGGACAAGGCCGAGCCCGGGATGCCGGGGATGCGCCATTAGCCAAAGGAGGGTGGGCATGCGGGTCATTGAGAGAGCGTTGACCGCGCTGGTGACCGTCGCGCTGCTGCTCGCGGCCTCGGGCGCGGGAGCCCAGCCGCTCCCGAGGATCGACGGGCCGCTGACCCTCGAGCAGGCGGTGGAGCTGGCCCTCCAGAAGAACCTGCGCGTCAAGGCGGCGGGCGCCGACGCGCGCGTGATGGACTCGATGCGGCGGGAGGCGGTCGCTCCCTTCTGGCCCCAGCTCTCCGCGAACGGCTACTTCGCCGATCAGCGGATGGCGCCGAACGTCTACACCTCCGCCGGCAACACGATGGCGCGCAACTACCAGGTCTTCAGCTCGGACCAGACCCGCGACGGCAACTTCACGGCGATGTACCCGCTCTTCTCCGGCGGCCGCGACTGGTACAGCTACAAGGCGGCCACGCGACGGGCGGAAGCGGGGCGCGAGATGCTCCGAGGCGCCGAGGTGGACACCGCGATGCAGGCGCGCCTCGACTACATCGGGGTCCTGCGCGAGACGGAGAACCTCCGCGTCACGGCCGACCTCCTCCGTGACATCGACGAGCGCCTGCGCGTGACGCGCGCGGCGTTCGAGGCCGGGCGGGTGCCGCGCTACTACGTGCTCCGCGACGAAGCCGAGCGCGCGAACGTGGTCCAGATGCAGGCGATGGCGCAGAGCCGGGCCGAGCAGGCGCTGGTTGCGCTCAAGACGACGCTCGGCGTGGACCTCGCGTCGTCGATCACGCTGGCCGACCGGCTCGAGTTCACGCCGGTGGCGGTCTCGATCGACGAGGGCGTCCGCGAGGCGAGCTTGCGACAGCCCGAGATCAAGGCGGCCGTCAAGCAGCGGGAGGCGGCGGAGGCCGAGGTGCGCGCGGCCTACGGCAACTACTTCCCGCAGGTGTCGGTCAGCTACATGTATGACTGGGCCTGGATGAAGAACCGTGCGTGGGAATCCCAGGAGGAGAGAATGCGCATGCGCGGCGACAACACCGAGGGCTATTCGGTCGGCGTCGTCGTGACGCTGCCCCTCTTCGACGGCCTCATGCGCGAGAACGCGCTGAACACCGCGAAGGCGAAGCAGGAGCGCGCCGCGCAGGCCGAGGGGCTCGTGCGCCAGCAGATCGCCCGTGAGGTGAACCAGGCCGCGCTGATGCTGGCGTCCGCCGAGAAGGGCGTCGAGGCGAGCCGCAAGGGCCTCGAGCAGGCGGAGGAGGAGTTCCGCGTTGTGAACGAGCGCTTCGAGAGCGGCCGCGGGATCCAGCTCGAGATCCTGGACGCTCAGGTCGTGCTGACGCGCGCCCGGTTCAACGCGGTCAACGCGCTCGCGGATTACCACGGCGCCCTGGCCATGTGGGTCAGGGCGACGGGGCGGGTCCGCTGACGCCGGAATCGCCGGAGCCCGTCAGCGTGTGGCATCGCCGCCCCAGCTGGTTCGGTTTCTCCGCAGGGGCGCGGGCGTCGTGTCGGGTCGGGCAACCCCTTTCCCCTGGGACGAAACCAATGTTTTCATCGGCTTCTGCGGCTGCCGGGAAAGTTGGCAGGACAATTGCCACTGTAGCGGGGCGATGAAGATCGCCGGGTTGCTGGTGGGCCTGCTCATGATCATGCTGGTCGCCGGCGGCACCTTGTGCCCGCCCGAGACGGACAACTGCGTCAGCCGTCTCCTCCACGCCTTCGTCGTGATCGGTGCCGGTGTCGCGCTGTCGATTCCGCTCGTCCCTGAGGCCCGCCTCCACCCGTCACGGCTCGTCGCCTACCGGAGCTTCTGCCCGGATCCCGCGGCTCCTCCCCCGAGAGGCTGAACGCCTCGTCGACGTCCCCGCCCGCCGCGAGCCGGCGGGCCTCGACCACACGCGAAGGGAAGGAGTCTGACGATGCGCATATATCTTCGTGCGGCAATCGTGGTGGCAGCGTTCCTTATCTGGCCGCTCGCCATCTCCGAAGCTCAGGAAGGGCTGACCAAGCGCGACCAGCAAGGGCCGGTGACGGTCGTGGTCACGCTGGTGACACCGCCGTCGGCGGATACACCGGTCAGAGTCAAGGTGGTCCTCGACACCCACTCGGTGGGCCTCGACGGGATCGCGTTCGACCAGGCGGTCGCCGTGCGCGCCGCGGACGGCCGGGACGTTGCGCCGACAGCCATCGAGGACGCGAGCGGCAGCGGCCATCATCGCCAGGCGGTCCTGGTGTTCCCGCCGCAGGCCGGGCCGCTTCGCGTCGTCGTCAAGAACGTCGGTGGCGTGGCCCAGCGCAGCTTCGTCTGGAATCTTCCGGCCGGACGCTGACGGCGGAGCCGTGAACATGCTCGCGGGAGCGATCGAGCGCCTGGGCCGCGAGGCGCTCGTCTTCGCCGTGTTGCGCGGCCTGACGCTCGTCGGCGGCGTCGCCGCCCTCTTCGTCGTCCCGCTGCGCGCGGAGCACCAGCTTCATTTCCTGCCCCTGCTGACGGGATTCGTTGTCTACAAGGCGGCGCTGCTCGCGCTGCTGCTGAAGTGGGCCGAGCGGTCGCGCGAAATCTTCTTCGCCACCCTCGCCGCCGACCTCGCCGTCGTCTTCCTCCTGGTCTGGTTCACGGGCGGGGGCGAAAGCCACTTCTACCTGCTCTTCTATCCCCTGGTCGCGCTGAACGCGTACTACTTCGGCCCGGGCATCGGGGTGCTCGCGGCGGCGGCCGCCTCCGGCCTCCTGGCCACGACCAACTGGCTCGTCGTCCCTGCCGCCGCGTGGGCCCACGTCGCCGCGCGCGCGGCCATCCTGGGCCTCCTCGCGCTCGCCCTCGGCCACGTCGCCGTGCGGGAGCGCCGGGCGCGGGCCAGGGTCGAGCAGCTCAACCGGGAGATGGAAGCCGCGATGACGCGTCTGGCCCTAGCCGAGCAGCTCGCCGCGGTGGGCCGCCTGTCGGCGAAGATGGCGCACGAGGTGCGGAACCCGCTCGGCGCGATCAACCTCAACGTGGACATGCTCGGCGACATCGTCCGGGAGTGTCCCGGACCGGCGATGAGCGAGGCGCACGATCTCCTCCGCGACATCCGCGCCGAGATCCGCGCCCTCGCCGAGCTGACGGATGAGTACCTCGTCGCCGCGCGGCTGTCCCGCCTGCGGCTGGAGAAGGAGTCCCTCAACGACCTCGTCGTCGAGGCCGTCGGGCTGCTGCGCCCGGTCGCGGAGCGCCAGGGGGCGGCCCTCGAGCTGGATCTCGACGATGGGCTCCCTGCGCTCGCGTTCGACGGCGCCATGCTCAAGCAGGCGATCCGGAACCTGCTCAAGAACAGCCTCGAGATCCTGCCGCCCGGCGAGCGAATCGTCGTGAGCACGCGGTGCGCCGGCGACGCGGCCGTCATCGCGGTGGCCGACAACGGCCCAGGCGTCGGGCCCGAGGCGGCGGCGCATCTCTTCGAGCCGTTCTTCACGACGAAGGCGCGGGGACGGGGCTCGGGCTCCCCATCGTGCAACAGATCGCGCGGCAGCACGGGGGCGAGGTCACCTGGACGAACCGGCCGGGCGGCGGGGCCGAGTTCACGATCCGGCTGCCGCTGCGAGGAGGCTCCGATGACTGAGGCGCTCGCCACCATCCTCGTCGCCGACGACGAGCCCGGGATGCGGGAGGGCGTCGCGCGCGCGCTCCGGCGCGAGGGCTTTCACGTCATCAGCGCCGAGGATGGCGCCGCCGCGCTGGCCACGCTCCGCAAGGCCCCCGTGGATCTGCTGATCGCCGACCTCCGGATGCCGGGCCTCGACGGTCTCGAGCTGCTCCGGGCCGTCAGGCTCCTCGCGCCGGAGACCGAGGTGATCGTGCTCTCGGGGCACGGGACGGTGGAAGAGGCGGTCGAGGCGATGAAGGAGGGCGCGTACGATTTCCTCACCAAGCCGTTCGATCGCGCGCCGCTCGTCCGCGTGGTCCGCCAGGCGCTCGACCGTCACGCGCTGATCCTCGAGAACCGGCGCCTCCAGCGGCGCCTCGACGACCTGGCCGGCGCGGGCGAGATCGTCGGCACTGGCCCCGCGATCCTCGAGGTCCTGAGGCTCGTCAAGCAGGTCGCGCCCGCGTCGGCGACGGTGCTGATCCAGGGCGAGA
>JBBTPF010000056.1:0-4970 GCA_038066295.1 Candidatus Methylomirabilota bacterium
CTCGGCGGGCGTGCTCCTCGTGGGTCGTTTGCGTGCGCGGGCCATCGCGGCTAGAACATAGCAAAGGACCGGGAGGGATCATGCACTTCAAGCTCATGAGTGAAGACCTCGCGTTCCGCGACGGGCTCCGTGCGTGGCTCGCCGCGCACTGGCAGGAAGATTGGGCCAGGATGCGGCGGCGGTTTCCGTCGCAGGACGCGATGTTCGCCTTCCTCCGTGAGTGGCAGCGGCGGCTCTTCGACGCGGGCTACGTGGGCCTCTCCTGGCCGCGGGAGTACGGCGGCCGGGGCGCCACGATCATGCAGCAGGCGATCTTCTACGAGGAGATCGCCCGGGCGCGCGCACCCGAGCTGCCCAACGTGATCGGCCTCGACATGGCGGGGCCGGCGCTGATCGCGCACGGTACCCCGGTCCAGAAGCGGACGCACCTCCCGCGAATCCTCTCGGGCGAGCACATCTTCTGTCAAGGGTTCTCGGAGCCGAACGCGGGCTCGGACGTCGCCGCGCTCCAGACGCGCGCCGTCCGGGAGAACGGGGGCTTCGTGATCAACGGCCAGAAGGTGTGGACCACGTACGCCCAGTACGCCGACTGGGGCATCCTGCTCGCGCGGACCGACCCGGCGGCACCCAAGCACAAGGGGCTCACGTTCTTCCTGGTCGACATGCGCGCGCCGGGTGTGACCGTCCGCCCCCTGAGGCAGATCAGCGGCGAGCCGGAGTTCAACGAGATGTTCTTCGACACCGTGCGCGTGCCGGCCGAGAACGTCGTCGGCCGGGTGAACGGCGGCTGGGAGGTCGCGATCACGACGCTCATGTTCGAGCGCGGCCCGCGGACGATCTCGCGCCAGCTCCACCTCCGCCACGCGATCGACGCCGCGCTGGAGCTCGCGAAGAACACCGCGCGCGGTGGCGTGCCCGCCTCGGCGGATCCCGTCATCCGCCAGCGTCTGGCCCAGCTCGTGATCGACACCGAGGCGCTCAGGGTTTCGAACCTCCGCGCGCTGACGCGCATGCTTCGCGGCGAGCCGCCCGGTCCCGAGGGCTCGGCGGCCAAGCTCTTCTGGAGCGAGGCGGTCCAGCGGGCGCTCGAGCTGATGCTCGAGATCGAGGGCCCCTACGCGCTGCTGACCCAGGGGGGCGACCGGGCGATCGAGGACGGGTACTGGCAGCAGCGCTTTCTGCGTTCGCGCGGCGACACGATCGCGGCCGGGACGTCGGAGATCAACCGCAACATCCTCGCCGAGCGCGTCCTCGGACTCCCGAAAGACTGACTCCATCGACCCTGACCGCGGGGTGAGCCCGGGCGTGCCGGTCCCGACGGGCGGGTGCTAGAGGGGTCAGTGGGACTCGTTCCCTCCCCGGGGGCAAGCGGACCGGGCGCGCCCGGACGGAGCCCAGCCGCGACGGGCCAAGCGCACGCGTGCCGCGTGGTCCCGCGACCCCTCTCGCACCCGCCCGTCGGGACCGGCCGGGTCGGCTACTCGTAGCGGAGGGCTTCGATCGGGTCCAGACGCGACGCTTTGCGGGCGGGGTAGAAGCCGAAGAAGATGCCGATGCCGGCGGCGAAGCCGAAGGCGAGGACGATCGCCCCGGGCGCCACGAGGGTCCGCCAGTCGGCGAAGTAGCTGATCGCCTCCGAGCCGCCCACGCCGAGCGCGATCCCGATGATCCCGCCGATGAGCGAAAGCGTCACCGCCTCGATGAGGAACTGGAGGAGGATGTGGCGCCGCCGCGCGCCGACCGCCATCCGCAGGCCGATCTCGCGCGTCCGCTCGGTGACGGAGACCAGCATGATGTTCATGATGCCGATGCCGCCGACGAGCAGCGAGACCGACGCGATCGCCGCGAGGAGATAGGTCATCACGCGCGAGGACTCCTCCTGGGTCTGCAGCACCTCGGAGAGATTGCGGAGCCAGAAGTCGTCGTCCTGGAAGGCCTGGAGGCGATGGCGCTGGCGCAGGAGCGCGCGGATCTGGCTCTCGGCTTCGGCCATGTCCTCGCTGGCGCGGATCTTGACCGAGATCGCGCCGACGGCGCGCGGGTTCGCCTGGCTGGCGCCGAGGACCTTCTTCTTCGCCGTGGAGATCGGGATCATGATGATGTCGTCCTGGTCCTGACCCCAGGAGTTCTGGCCCTTCCGCGCGAGCAGCCCCACGACGGTGAACGGCACCTTCTTGATCCGGATGATCTGGCCGAACGGCTCGGAGTCACCGAAGAGGTTCAGCGCCGTGGTCTGGCCGACGAGCGCGACCTTGGTGGCCCCGTCCACGTCCTCGGCGCTCAACTGACGGCCTTCGACGACCGGCCATTCCCGCGCCTCGGAGTAGTCGGGGGTGACGCCCTGGATCACCGTGGACCAGTTCAGATTGCCGTAGACGACCTGCGCGACGCCCCGCACCGACGGCGCGGCCACCTGGACCGCCGCGACCTCCCGCGCGATCGCGAACGCGTCATCCTCGGAAATCGTGAGCTGGGTGCCGTGTCCCATGCGGACCCCTCCCGAGGTGACGCTGCCCGAGAGCACGATGATCAGGTTCGCGCCGAGGCTCTGGATCTGCTCCGCGACCCGCGCCTGTGCCCCCGCGCCGACGCCGACCATCGCGATCACGGCGCTGACCCCGATGATGATGCCGAGCATCGTGAGCGCGCTCCGGAGCTTGTTCACCCGGAGGGCGCGCGCCGCGATCTTGACGCTCTGCCAGACGCTCACGCGACCGCCTCCTCGTCCTCCGGCATCGTGGCCAGCGCGGCCTCGGCGTCGCGCGAGGCGGCCACGCGCTCGTCGCCGCGGAGCCGGCCGTCACGAAACGAGAGGACCCGGCTCGCGTAGGCGGCGATGTCCTGCTCGTGGGTGACCAGCACGATCGTGAGCCCTTCGCGGTTGAGCCGCTGCATGAGGGCGAGCAGCTCGACGCTCGTCCGCGAGTCGAGGTTGCCCGTGGGCTCGTCGGCCAGGATGACGGCGGGGTCGTTGACGAGCGAGCGGGCGATCGCCACGCGCTGCTGCTGGCCCCCCGAGAGCTGGCTCGGGTGGTGCGCTTCGCGATCGGCGAGGCCGACGGCGACGAGACGCGCCCGCGCGCGGGCGCGGCGCTCGCGCGAGGACAGCCCCGCGTAGAGCAGGGGGAGCTCGACGTTCTCGAGGGCGGTCGTGCGGGGCAGGAGGTTGAACTGCTGGAAGACGAAGCCGATCTTCGCGTTCCTGATCCGCGCGAGGGCATCGGGCGAGAGCCCGGCGACGTCTTCGCCGTCGAGGGTGTAGCGGCCGGCGGTCGCCCGGTCGAGGCAGCCGAGCAGGTTCATGAAGGTGGACTTGCCGGAGCCGGACGGTCCCATGACGGCCACGAACTCGCCGCGCTCGATCGTGACCGAGACGCCGCGGAGGGCGTGGACCGTGTGGGGGCCGAGATGGTAGTCCTTCGTGAGGCCCTCGGTGGCGATGATGGGTGCGGCCACGGCTTGCTAGAGTCTCAGACGCGGGCCGCTCTGCGGCTGCGTGGGGCGTCCGGTGCCGCCGGCGACGCCCACGATGACTTCCTGGCCTTCCTTCAGCTCGCCGCGCAGCACCTCGGTCGCCGTGCCATCGCTGAGACCGAGGGTGAGGGTGACCGCCTTGGGCTTGCCGTCGGGGCCGACGGCCCAGACGCGTCCGCCCAGGCCGGCGCCGCCCCGGCCGTCGCCCGCCGCGCCGCCGGCCATCTCGTCGTAGCGCGCCTGCTGCTCCGCAGTGAGGATCGCGCGGATCCGCGCGCGTGTTCCCTCGCGGATCTTCTGACCCCGCGAGCGCTGGTCGGGCTCGGAGAGGCCCGAGGCCCGCATCGCGATGAACTGCTGGCGGCTGTCCTGGAGGATCGGGTCGAGCTTCTTCTGCTGCTCTTCGGTGAGCTTGAGCTCGCGGGTGAGCCGCTCGCGGATCTGCTCGGACGAGGGTGGGCCGCCCGCCGCCTGGCCGCCACCGCCGGCTGAAGGCGCGGGCGCCGCGGTCTCGGCGCCCGCGGGTCGGAATCTCAACGCGGCGTTCGGGACTTTGAGCACGCTCGGCTTCTCGGCGACGACGAGCTTCACGTTGGCCGTCATGCCGGGCAGGAGCTTCCCTGACGGGTTGGAGACGGCGACGACCACCGTGTAGGTGACGACGTTCTGGACGATCTGGGCGGCCTTCCTGATCTGCGTGACGACCCCCGTGAAGGCCTCGCCGGGGAAGGCGTCGACCGTGAAGGTCGCGCGGTCCTCGAGCTTGATGCGGCCGATGTCGGCCTCGTCCACGCTCGTCTCGACCTGCATCTTCGTGAGGTCCTGGGCGATCGTGAACAGGATCGGCGCCTGGAGGCTCGCGGCGACCGTCTGGCCGACGTCCACGGCCCTGGAGACCACGACGCCGTCGACGGGGGCCCGGATGGTCGTGTGGTCGAGGTCCACCTGGGCCTGCTGGAGCCCGGCCTGCTTCTGCCTCACCTGCGCGCGGGCGGCCTCCAGCGCGGCCTCGGCGACCTTGAGCTGAGCCGTCGCCGACTGGATGGCCGCCGCCAGGGCCTGCTCCTTGGCCCGCGCCGAGTCGATCTGGGCGAGGGCGGAGTCGTGGGTGGCCTGGGCCGTGTCCAGGTCGCTCTTGGCGATGAGCTGGCGGCCGTAAAGCTCGCTCTTCCTGTCGAGGTCCCGCTTGGAATCGAGCACGGCGACCTGGGCCTTCGCCGTCTGGGCCTTCGCCTCGGCGAGCGCCGCGCGCGAGTTCTCGACGTCGGCTCGCGCCCGCTCGACCTGAGCCTGCTGGTTCAGGACCACAGCCCGCGCCGACTCGACCTCGGCCTTCGCCTGGTTGACCTTCGCCTCGAAGATGTCGGGGTCGATCCGGGCGATGACCTGGTTCTTCTTCACGACCGAGTTGAAGTCGGCGCGGAGCTCCTTGATCTGGCCGGACACCTGGCTGCCCACCTGCACGGTGACCACCGCGGCGAGGTTGCCCGTGGCCG
>JBBTPF010000057.1:0-4864 GCA_038066295.1 Candidatus Methylomirabilota bacterium
CGTACCAGCCGGAGGCGAGCCAGGGGACGCTCAGGACGATCTACGAGTACCAGACGATGATCGCCGAGCTGACGGGGATGGACGTGGCCAACGCCTCGATCTACGACGGCGCGTCCTCGCTCGCCGAGGCGGCGCTGATGGCGCATGCCGCCACGGATCGAAGGGAGGTCGTCCTTTCCCGAGGCGTGAACCCGCTCTACCGGCGGGTGACCACCACCTACTGCGGCGGGCCGGGCCTCAGGCTCCGCGACGCGGGGGCGCCGGACGGTGTCACCGAGCTCGCCGCCGCGAAGCAGCTCGTCGGGCCGAAGACCGCGGCGCTCGTCGTCCAGACCCCGAACTTCTACGGCTGCCTCGAAGACGTCGCCGCCGCCGCCGAGATCGCCCACGCGGCCGGCGCGCTCCTGATCGTCGTCGCCGATCCGGTGAATCTCGGAGTGCTCGAAGCTCCCGGGAGGCTCGGCGCCGATATCGTCGTCGGGGAAGGGCAGGGGCTTGGGGTGCCGATGAGCTTCGGCGGCCCGAGCCTCGGCGTGTTCGCCGCCAAGAAAGAGCTGGTCCGCCGGATGCCGGGTCGTCTCGTCGGCGCGACGGTGGACCGGGACGGCGGGCGTGGGTTCGTGCTCACGCTCCAGACGCGCGAGCAGCACATCCGGCGGGCGAAGGCGACCTCCAACATCTGCACGAACGTGGCGCTCTGCGCCCTCATGGCGACAATCTACCTGGCGACGCTGGGACGGCGGGGTCTCGTTCGGGTCGGCGAGCTCTCGGCGGCGAAGGCGCACGCCGCCGCCACCGCGCTCACGAAGCTCCCGGGCGTCTCCCTCCGCTTCGGGGCGCCGTTCTTCAAGGAGTTCACGCTGAAGCTCCCGAAATCGCCCGAGCGGATCGTGGCGAAGCTCGCCAGGCAGGGGATCCTCGCCGGCGTGCCGCTCAAGGCCTTCGACCGCGGCCTCGCCGACTGCCTCCTGGTCGCCGTGACGGAGAAGCGCACGAAGGCTGAGATCGACGCCTTCGCGGTGGCGCTCGGGAAGGCGGTGGGGGCGTGAGCGGCTACGAGCGGCTGATCTTCGAGCTCTCCTCGCCCGGCCGCGAGGCCTTCTCGCTCGCCGAGTCCGACGTGCCCGCGGCGTCCCTGCCCGCGCAATACCTCCGCAGGGACGCGCCGGGGCTCCCCGAGGTGTCCGAGTTCGACGTCGTGCGGCACTACTCGCGCTTGAGCCGCATGAACTACGGCGTGGACACGCACTTCTATCCGCTCGGCTCGTGCACGATGAAGTACAACCCGAAGCTCAACGAGGATATGGCGCGCCTCGCCGGCTTCGCGAAGCTCCACCCGCTCGCCTCCGAGGCCCTGGTCCAGGGCGCGCTCCAGCTCATGCACGAGCTGGCCGGCGACCTCGCCGAGATCGCGGGAATGGACGCCGTCTCGCTCCAGCCCGCCGCCGGCGCCCAGGGCGAGTTCGCCGGCGTGCTCATGATCCGCGCCTATCACCGGTCGCGGGGCGAGAAGCGGACGAAGGTGCTCGTGCCCGACTCGGCGCACGGCACCAACCCCGCGTCCACCGCCCTCGCCGGCTACGAGGTCGTGGAGGTGAAGTCGCAGCCCAACGGCGAGGTGGATCTCGGCGAGCTGGCCCGCCACCTCGACCCGGACGTGGCCGCGTTCATGATCACGGTGCCGAATACGCTCGGCATGTTCGAGCCGCGTATCGTCGAGATCACCGAGATGTGCCACGCCAAGGGCGTGCAGGTCTACATGGACGGCGCGAACCTGAACGCGATCCTCGGCATCACGCGGCCGGGCGACCTCGGCTTCGACGTCTGCCACTTCAACCTCCACAAGACGTTCACGACCCCCCACGGCGGCGGCGGGCCGGGCGCGGGGCCCGTGGGCGTGAAGGCGCATCTCGAGCCGTTCCTGCCGGTGCCTGTGGTGACGAAGCAGGAGGACCGCTACGCGCTCGACTGGAAGCGCCCGAAGTCCATCGGCAAGCTCCAGGCGTTCTGGGGGAACTTCGGGATGCTCGTGCGCGCCTACACCTACATCCGCACGATGGGCGCCGACGGCCTCCGCCAGGTTGCCGAGAACGCGATCGTCAACGCCAACTACGTCATGAAGCGGCTCGAGAAGGATTACGACGTCGCCGTCCCGGGGCCGTGCATGCACGAGTGCGTGCTGTCCGCTCGTCGCCAAAAGAAACTGGGCGTGACCGCGACGGACATCGCCAAGCGCCTGCTCGACCTCGGCTTCTACGCGCCGTCCACTTACTTCCCGCTGATCGTCGAGGAAGCGCTCATGATCGAGCCGACCGAGACGGAGGCGAAGGAGACGCTCGATCAGTTCTGCGACGCGATGATCCAGATCGCGCGAGAGACCGAGACGAACGCCGCGCTGATCCACGACGCGCCCGTCACGACGCCCGTGAAACGCCTCGACCAGACCAAGGCGGCGCGCGAGCCCGACCTCCGATGGAGCCCGAAGGCGTAGCGATGCAGAGCTGTACGTCGAGGAGTCCGGGACGCCGGCGGTCGTGGCGCGGGTCGGAGCGGCCGAGGCCGTGGCGACCGCTCGCGTGACGTATGCCGAGGCGCGCGCGGCGCTCGCGCGTCACCGGCGGGAAGGCGGACTGGCCGCCGTCGGGCTCCGCCGGGCGGTCAGAGAGCTGGATCACGAATGGGGGATGTACAACGTCGTGGACCTGAGCGATCCGCTGGTCCGGCGGGCGGGGGCGCTGGCCAAGCGTCACGCCCTTCGCGGGCACGACGCTGTCCAGCTTGCCGCGGCGCTCGACTTGCGCGCGGCGGGAGGCGAGACTTTCTCCTTTTCGTTCGACGCGCGCCTCAACGGCGCGGCGCGGCGCGAACGGCTATCGGCGCCCGGCGGATGAGGGACTAGCGCGTGGCATTCGTGGAGAATTCACCCTGAGCGATCGGTGGCGGCTGCTCGTGACCGAGCCGTCCGATGGCACGACCAACATGGCGGTGGACGAGGCGGTGTGGCGCGGGCGCCAGGCGGGGACGTCGCCGCCGACGGTGCGTTTTTTCGCGTGGCAGCCGCCGACGGTCTCGCTCGGCTACGGCCAGCCGCTCGATCGCAACGTGGATGTCGTCGCGTGTTACCGGCTCGGCGTCGGGCTCGTGCGGCGGCCGACCGGCGGGAGCGCGATCTACCACGACGGCCCCGAGCGCGAGCTGACGTACTCGGTGGTCGCCTCCGCCGACGACATTGGCGGCGCGGCGGATCTCCTCCAGACCTACCACTGGATCGGCCGCGCGCTTCTCCGCGGTCTCACGGCGCTCGGCGCGCCCGTCGAGATGGTTGCCGTCGCGAGCGGCGAGGGGCCCACGCCCGCGTTCTGCTTCGCGCGCACGGGGAGCTACGAGCTCGAGATCGCGGGGCGCAAGGTCGTCGGCAGCGCCCAGCGCCGCCAGGGCGCCACGTTCCTCCAACACGGTTCCGTGCTCCTCGGCGTTGACGAGCCTCGCTTGCGTGCGGTGTTCCCGACGACGCGCGATCCGCTCTCCACGCTGACGACGCTCGAGGCCGCGCTCGGCCACCGGCCGAAGTTCGACGATGTCGGCGCCACGCTCGCGGCGGCGTTCGAGAACGAGCACGGCCTCGCGCTCAGGCCCGACGGCCTCAGCGCCGACGAGACCGCGGCGGTCGCCCGGCTCGTCACGGAAAAGTACGCCACGGCCGAGTGGCTCGCCGGCCCGGCGTGAGCCGCGAGTACCCGGAGCACCCGCGCGTCGGCGTCGGCGCCGTCGTCCTCCACGACAACCGCGTGCTCCTCGTCAAGCGCGGGCGGCCGCCCGGCGCCGGGAAGTGGAGCCTGCCGGGCGGGCTCGTCCACCTCGGCGAGACGACGCGCGAGGCGGTGGTGCGCGAAGTCGCCGAGGAGTGTGGCCTCGCGATCGCCGTCGCCGACGTCGCGGGCGTCGTGGACCGGGTCGTGCGCGACGACGCTGGACGCATCCGGTACCATTACGTGCTGGTGGACTACCTCGCATTTCCGGATTCCACGCGCGTCGTGCCGGGCAGCGACGCCGCCGACGTGCAGTGGGTGGAGATCGACCGGGTGACCGAGCTCGACATCACCGACGGCCTCGTGGACATGATCCGCCGGGCCCAGGCCCTCAGGGGAGGAGCGAGAGCGTGAAGGTCGCGATCGTCACGAAGAAGCTCGAGGAGGTCGCCGCCGACGCGCTCGTCCTCGGGCTCCACGCGGAGGAGAAGAAGCTGCCGGAAGGGCTCGCGCGGCTCGACCGCGCGGCCGGCGGCCAGGTCAAGGCCGCGCTCGACGCGGAGAAGTTCAAGGCGAAGGCGGGACAGGTCACGCACGTCCACGCGCTGGGCCGGCGCGTCGTCGTCGCCGGGCTCGGCCCGCGCGCCGAGACGACCGCCGAGGGGGTGCGGCGCGCCGCCGCCGCCGGCGTCCGCCGCGCGCGCGACCTCGGCGCGGTCACCGTCGCGTGCGAAGTGCTCGGCGACCGGCTGCCGGCGCGCCAGCGCGCGCAGGCCGTCGTCGAGGGCGCGCTGCTCGGGACGTACGCCTTCGAGCGCTACAAGAAGGAGAAGGGCGACCGCGTCGTCGAGGAGCTGCGCGTCGTGGAGCCGGACGGCCGCCGGGGCCGCGACGTGGCCGAGGGCGTCCGTCGCGGCGAGGCGTTCGCGCGGGCGACCGCGCTCGCGCGCGATCTCATCAACGCGCCGGCGAACGAGCTGAAGCCCGCGGACCTCGCGCGGACGGCCTCGCAGCTCGCCCGCGACAAGCGCCTGTCGATCCACGTCTACGACCGCGCCGAGTGCATGAGGCTCGGCATGGGCGCCTTCCTCGGCGTCGCCGCCGGGAGCGCCCAG
>JBBTPF010000058.1:0-1707 GCA_038066295.1 Candidatus Methylomirabilota bacterium
CGACGAGCGCGAGCAGACGCTCAACCAGCTCCTCGTCGAGATGGACGGCTTCGACTCGTCCAAGGGCGTGATCATCATGGCGGCGACCAACCGGCCGGAGGTCCTCGACCTGGCGCTCCTGCGCCCGGGCCGCTTCGACCGCCAGGTCGTCGTGGACAAGCCCGAGGTGCGCGGCCGCGAGGCGATCTTGAGACTGCACGCCCGCAACGTCGTCCTGGCCCCGAGCGTGGACCTCGCGGTCATCGCCGCGCGCACGCCCGGGTTCGCGGGCGCCGACCTCGCGAACATCGTCAACGAGGCGGCGCTCCTGGCGGCGCGCAAGGAGAAGGACGCCGTCGAGATGGCGGATTTTGAAGAAGCCATCGATCGAGTCGTTGCGGGACTCGAAAAGAAGAGCCGGGTGCTCTCGGAAAAGGAGCGGGACATCGTCGCCCACCATGAGATGGGCCACGCGCTCGTCGCGACGTCCGTCGCCCACGCCGACCCGGTGCACAAGGTGACGATCATCCCCCGCGGCGTGGCGGCCCTCGGCATGACGTACCAGCTGCCGACCGAGGACCGGTTCCTCCTGACGCAGAGCGAGCTCGAGGACCGGATCGCCGTCCTGCTCGGCGGCCGGGTGGCCGAGGAGCTCGTGTACGGCGAGATCTCGACCGGCGCGCACAACGATCTCGAGCGGGCGACCGGGCTCGCGCGGCTCATGGTCACGAAGTACGGAATGTCGGAGCGGCTCGGGCTCGCCACCTACGGCGAGCAGGTGCCGCTCTTCCTCAAAGGCACCGGGATGGGCGGCGAGCGCGATTACAGCGAGGCCACCGCGCGGACGATCGACGACGAGGTCCGCGCGATCCTCGACCGGACTCAGGACCGGGTGCGCGGCGTCCTGACGACCAAGAAGGCGATCCTGGTCGCCGCGGCGCTGGAGCTGAAACGGGTGGAGACGCTGGAGGGTGAACGGCTGCGCCGCGCGCTCGCGGGCGAGAGCGTGACGGAGGAGGTGCGTCGATGATGCAGGTGACGCGGAGAACGTTCGTCGGCGGGCTGGCGCTCGCCGTGATGGCGGGCGGCGTCCTGGGCGCCTGGGCCAAGGGCCGCGCCGAGCTCGGACGCGCCCCGGTGCTCGCCCAGTCGTCCTCCGTCCAGGCGCCGATCCTGCCCGTGCAGATGCCGCTGCCGAGCGGGTCCTTCGCCGCCGTCGCGGAGACGATCAAGCCGGCCGTGATCAACATCAACACCGTGGCCCGGGGCGGCGGCCTCCAGGGCCGGACGCCGTTCGAGGAGTTCTTCGGCGAGGAGTTCTTCCGGCGCTTCTTCGGCGACGCTCCGGAGCGCATCCCGCAGCGGAGCCTCGGCTCGGGCGTGATCGTGGATCCGACGGGCATCGCGCTCACGAACGCCCACGTGGTCGAGCGCGCGACGGACATCGAAGTCATCACCCTCGATGGGAACAAGCACCGGGCGAAGGTCATCGGGATGGACAAGAAGACCGACCTCGCGGTGCTGAAGCTGGACGATGGCAAGAACAGCTTCCGCTTCGCTCGACTGGGCGACTCGGACAAGGTCCAGGTCGGAGACTGGGTGATCGCGGTCGGCTCGCCGTTCGGGCTCCAGGCGACCGTCACCGCGGGGATCGTCAGCGCCAAGGCCCGTCAGATCGGCCAGGGCCCCTTCGACGACTTCCTCCAGACCGACGCCGCCATCAACCCC
>JBBTPF010000059.1:0-1664 GCA_038066295.1 Candidatus Methylomirabilota bacterium
ACCGCGCGGACCGGGATGGCGGTGACGTTCGGAAACGCCGCGACGCCCGCATCTTGGAGTCCGGTCTCCGCGGCGGCGGGGACGCGGGCCGTCGCCACCCAGGTCGCCGGCGCGCCGTCGAGGGCGCCGGGCGAGAGGATCGCGAAGAAGTTCATCGAGAGGCTCTGCCAGTCCACCTTCCTGAGGCTCATGACCTCGGCGTCCACCGGCACACCCTGGACGTCGAAGGTGAGCGTCCCGCCCACGTCCACGCCGAGGTACTTCGCCGCCTCCTCCTCCATGGACACGCGCGGGCGCCGGGCGGCGTCCTCCGCCGTCCACCAGCGGCCGCGGGTGAGCGCGTTCGCGGGCGGCGGCTCCGCGGCGAAGGTGAGCACGTACTCGCGGGTGAGGTACCAGATCTTGTCGGGCGCCGCCGCCTTCCGGCGGTCGATCAGCTCGCGCGTCACGGGGGCGCCGTCGATCGCCGCGATCCGCGAGCGGACGACGGGCGTGAGGGCCGGGACGGCGCCCCCGTTGGCCGCCGCGACGAGCCGGCTGAGCGCCTCGCGCTGGTCGGGCTGGACGTCCACGAAGAAGAACGACGGCGCGGCGCGCTTCTGCTCGAAGGCGATCTCCCGCCCGAGGTTCGCCTCGAGGAGCGCGATCGCGACGAGCAGCATCACGCCGAGACCGAGGGCGACGACGACGCGCGCGGTGTGGCCGCCGGGACGCTGGAGGCCTGCGAGCCCGTGGCGCCACGCGAGCCCGCCGGGGCGCGGGAGGGACCGCGCGAGCCTCACGAGCGCGCGCGCGAGGAGGACGAGGAGTCCCAGCGCGGCCGCGGAGGCGCCGACGAAGATGGCGCCGAGCTCCGGCGAGCCCGCCTGCCAGACCGCGAGCGCGGCGAGCCCGGCGGCGATCGGGAGCGCCGCGGCCCACGGCCGGCGCGCCTGCCAGGCCCCCGCCTCCGCCTCGGTCCTCAGGATCAGCGACGGTGGCACGGCGCGCACGGCGAGCAGCGGCCAGAGCGCCGCGAGGAGCGCCGTCAGCGTCCCCATGCCCACCCCGCGCGCGGCCGTCCAGGCGTCCAGGCGCGGCTCGAGGGCGAAGGGCGCGAACGGCGCCAGCACGCCCACGAGCGCGGGCTGGATGGCGACGCCGAGGGCCGCCCCCGCGAGGCTCCCGAGGATCCCGAGCGTCTGCGTCTGGACGAGGTACGTCGCGAGCAGCGCGCGCGAGGGGGCGCCGAGACACTTGAGCACGGCGATCGTCCCGAGCTGGCGCCGGATGAACGTCGCCACCGATGAAGCGACGCCGATCCCGCCGACGAGCAGGCTCGCGAGGCCGACGAGCCCGAGGTACGACGCGAGCTGGGCGAAGAAGCGGCGGAGCCCCGGCTGGGCGTCGTCGAAGACCGCGAGACGCACCGAAGGGTCCGCGAGCTCGCGCGCGAGCTGCGCGTACGCCGCACGGGGCGCCAGCCGATCGGGCAGGCGCACGAGCGTGCGGTGGCGCACGCGGCTCCCGACCTGGACGAGGCCCGTGCGCTCGAGGGCGTGCCCGGCGATCAGCACGTGCGGGCCCAGGGCGACGAAGCCCGCCGAGCGGTCGGGCTCGCGCGCGATCACGCCCGTGACGGTGAAGCGCGCGGCGCCGACCGCGACGGAGTCGCCGACGGCGCG
>JBBTPF010000060.1:0-5874 GCA_038066295.1 Candidatus Methylomirabilota bacterium
CGGTCGTCCACGAGCCGGCCCGTCACGTCGAGCTCGTCGTCGCTCACGCGCCAGGCCTCCGCGCGAATCGTCCGCACCTGAACCGCCAGCTTCTGCGGGTTGGTCATCCTCTGATCTCCCTGAGCACGGCGAGCATCTCGTCGTGGATCTTGCCGTTGCTGGCGACCACGGAGGGCGCGTCGATGTCGAGCGCGCCGCCCGTCAGGTTCGTGATGCGGCCCCCCGCCTCTTCGACCATCAGGCTGCCGGCGGCGGCATCCCACGGACCGAGCCGCAGCTCCCAGTAGCCGTCGAAGCGCCCGCTCGCGAGCCAGGCGAGGTAGAGCACCGCGGAGCCCATGCGGCGCACCCCGCGGGAACGCACGGCGAACGCGGCGTACTCCCGGAGGTTGGTGTCCGTGGTCTCGCGGATGTTGTAGGGGAACCCCGTCGCCAGGAGGCTCGCGTCGAGGGCCGCCGTCGTCGAGACGGAGAGCCGCCGGTCGTTCACGGTCGCGCCGCCGCCCCGCTCGGCGACATAGAGCTCGTCGAGATTCGGGTCGCACACGACCCCGAGCTCGATCCGGCGCTCGGTCTCGAGCGCGATCGAGACGGAGAACATCGGGAGCGCGTGGGCGTAGTTGGTCGTCCCGTCGAGCGGGTCGACGATCCAGCGCCGGCCGGAGCGCCCCGGCTCGGCGCCGCGCTCCTCGGCGAGGATCCCGTCGTCGGGGAACGCCGACAGGAGCCGGCGCACGATCAGCTCCTCGGCGCGCGCGTCCATCTCGGTGACGAGGTTGGTCGGCGCGCCCTTGTAGGCGATGCGTCGCGATCCGAGGAGCTCGCTGCGGAGGAGCTGGCCGGCGGCCCGCGCGGCGTCGATCGCCACGCGTCGTTCGAGCGATGCCATGTCTTCTTCGCAATGTATCATACGTCTCATGCACATCGCGGTGATGGGCGCGGGCGGCGTCGGCGGGTACTTCGGGGCGAAGCTCCTCCGGGCGGGCGAGTCGGTCACGATGGTCGCGCGCGGCGAGCATCTGGCAGCGATGCGGCGCGACGGACTGACGATTCGCTCGGCGGTCGAAGGGGAGTACCTCGTACGGCCGACGGCCGCCGAGGACGTGAGCGGCCTGCCCCCGGCGGACGTCGTGGTCTTCTGCGTCAAGTCGTTCGACACCGAGGCGGCGGTCGAGCGCATCCGCCCGGTCGTCGGACCGGAGACGGCGGTCCTGTCGCTGCAGAACGGCGTGGACAACGAGGACAAGATCGACGCGCTCCTCGGCCCCGGCCATGCGATGGGCGGCGTCGCCCAGGTGTTCGCGGTCATCGACCGCCCCGGCGTGATCGTCCACCACTTCGCCGGACGGATCATCTTCGGCGAGCTCGACGGGCGGAGGAGCCCGCGGGCCGAGGAGCTGCTCGCGGCGTTCGAGCGGGCGAAGATCGACGCCGAGCTCTCGGGGGACATCCGCCGCGCCCTCTGGGAGAAGTACGTGTTCATCTGCGCCGTGGCCGGGATGACGTCCGTCACGCGCTGCCCGATCGGGGTGGTGCGCGACACCCCGGAAGCATGGGCGATGCTCCGGAAGATCGTCGAGGAAGTCGCCGCGGTCGCGGCTCCGGCGAAGGGCGGGCTCCCGGCCGACATCGTGGAGCGGATCATGAAGCTCGCGGGCGGGATCGCCCCCGGCAACTTCTCGTCGCTCTACCAGGACCTCGCCCAGGGCAAGCCTCTGGAGCTCGAGGCCCTGCACGGCCACGCCGTCCGCCTGGGCGAGCGGCTCGGCGTCGCGACCCCCACGGTGTTCGCGGTGTACGCGGCGCTCAAGCCGCACGTCGCGGGGAGGCGCGGCTGACGTCTCCCGCGCGCGCGGTCCGGCGGTACGCGGCGCCGTACCGGGCCCGCTATGCGGCCGGCGTCCTGTGCCTCGCCGCCGCGACGCTCGCCTCGCTCGCGATTCCGTGGATGGTCAAGCGGGCGATCGACGCGCTGCAGACCGACGCCGCGGCGGCGCCGCTCGGCCGGTACGTCGCCTTCATCGCGCTGTTCGCTTTCGCCAACGGCGCGGCGCGGCTCGGCTCACGCTTCACGATCATCGCCTCTGCCCAGCGGATCGAGTTCGACCTCCGGAACGACCTGTACGCCAGGCTCACGGCCTTTCCTCCGGCGTTCTACGCGACGCATCCGACGGGCGATCTCATGGCCCGCGCCTCGAGCGACGTGGCGGCGGTAAAGTCGCTCCTCGGCTTCGGCGTCGTGAGCCTGGCGGGGACGGTCTTCGCCTTCGTCGGCGCGCTCGCGGCGATGCTCGCGCTCGACCCGTGGCTCACGCTCTGGGCGCTCGCGCCGTATCCCGCGCTGATCGTGCTCGCCAAACGGTTCAACGCGACCGTCCACGAGCGGACCCAGGCCGTCCAGGATCAGCTCGGCGTCCTGTCGGCGCGGGTCCAGGAGTACCTGGCCGGCATGACCGTCGTCCGCGCGTACGCGCTCGAGGAGCGCGCCGGCCGCGAGTTCGCGCGCGAGAACGGCGAGTACCTCCGGCGGAGCCTCGCCCTGGCGCGGAGCTCCTCGTCGTTCTCGCCGCTCATGGCGCTCATTGCCGGTGTCGGGACGCTCGTGGTCCTGTGGGCGGGCGGGAAGGCAGTGGTGGACGGGCGCCTGAGCCTGGGGACGCTCGCGGCGTTCAACGGCTACCTCGCGTACCTCACGTGGCCGACGATCGCGCTCGGCTGGACGCTGTCGATCCTCCGCCGCGGCCTGACTTCGATGTCGCGTATAGAAGAAATAATCGGACTTGGAGAAGCGGAGCCATCTCGCATCTTTCTCAGCCCACCCACGGTCCGAACCGGCCTCGCGGACCCCGCTACAGCAGCCATCCGGTTTGCGGATCTCACGTTCGCCTACGAGGGGCGCGGGCCCGCGCTTCGCGACGTCGGCTTCACGGTCGCCCCGGGGGAGACGGTGGCGGTCGTCGGTCCGACGGGAAGCGGGAAGACCACGCTCGGCCTTCTGCTGGCGCGTCTGTGGGAGCCGCCACCCGCGGCGATCTTCGTCGGCGCCCGCGATGTGACGACGCTGGAACGCCAGGAGCTCCGGGCGCTGCTCGGCTACGTCCCCCAGGAGGGGTTCCTCTTCTCCCGCTCGATCGGCGAGAACATCGCCCTCGGCAGAGACGGTGTGGACGAAGGGCGCGTGCGGGCGGCGGCGGCGGCGGCCGGGATCGCGGACGAGGTCGAACGGTTCCCGGCGGGCTTCGACACCGTCGTGGGAGAACGCGGGCTCACGCTCTCGGGGGGCCAGCGCCAGCGCGTGGCGCTCGCCCGCGCCCTCGCCGGCGAGCCGCCGGTTCTCATCCTCGACGACGCCTTCGCCTCGGTGGACGCCGCGAAGGAAGAGGAAATCGTCGGGAATCTCCGCGGCCTCACGGCCGGGCGCACGGTGCTCCTGATGACCCACCGTCTCCGGGCCGCCCGGGAGGCCGACCGCGTCGTCGTCCTCGACGACGGGCGCGTGGTGGAGACGGGCCGTCACGACGACCTCGTGAAGGCCGGCGGGGTCTACGCGCGGCTCTGGCGGGTCCAGCAGATCGAGGAAGAGATCGGTCGTGCCTGAGGTCGGCGTGGATCACGAGCTCGACGAGCGTCTCGGAAAGGCCTTCGACCGGAGACTGGTCGCGCGCCTGGGGCAGGCCGCGCGCCCCCACCGGGCGCTGATCGGCGGCTCGGTGCTGCTCTTCCCGGTGATCGCGGCGGCGGAGCTGGCCCAGCCGTACCTCTTGAAGGTCGCGATCGACGACCACATCCTGAAGGGCGACTGGCCCGGCCTCACGTGGGTCGCGGCGCTCTACATCGGCGTGCTGGTCCTCCTCTACGGTCTCCGCTGGCTCGAGGCGTACCTGATGCACCTGACGGGCCAGCGCGTGATCCACGACCTGCGCGCGGCGCTCTTCGGCCATCTCCTCCGGCTCGAGGCCGCGTTCTTCGACAGGAATCCCGTCGGGCGGCTCATGACGCGCGTGCTCGGCGACGTGGAGGCGGTGAGCGAGGCGTTCACGAGCGGCCTCTTCGCCGTCGTCGCCGACGTGATCACGCTCGCCGGCGTCGTGGCCGTCATGCTCTGGCTCGACTGGCACCTGGCGCTCGTGACCTTCTCGATCGTGCCGGCGCTCTTCGCGGCCGCCGCCTTCTTCCGCGTCCGGGCGCGTGACGCCTATCGCCGTGTGAGGCAGCGGCTTTCCCACCTGAACGGCTTCCTCCAGGAGTCGCTCCAGGGGATGACGGTCATCCAGCTCTTCGCCCGCGAGCGCCACGAGCACGAGGGGTTCCGGCGCCTCAACCGCGAGTACCGGCGGGCGCTCTTCGGCTCCACGGTCTACGAGGCCTCGCTCTACGCCTCGGTCGAGGCGCTCGGCTCGATCGCGCTGGCGCTGCTGCTCTGGTACGGCGGCGGCGAGATCGTCGGGGGCGCCCTCTCGTTCGGCGCCCTCGTCGCGTTCATCCAGTACACGAACCGCTTCTTCCTGCCGATCCGCGACCTGGGCGCGAAGTACGCGGTGATGCAGTCGGCGATGGCGTCCTCCGAGCGGATCTTCGCCCTCCTCGACCGGGCGCCCGCGATCGTTTCTGCGACCGGCGGTCCACCGCGACTGGCGAGGCCGGGGACGCCGGCCGTGGAGTTCCGGGGCGTGTGGTTCGCGTACGACGGCGAGGAGTGGGTGCTCCGCGAGTGCGCGTTCGACGTGGCGCCGGGCGAGCGCGTGGCGCTGGTCGGAGCGACGGGCGAGGGGAAGTCCACGATCGCGCGGTTGCTGAACCGCTCCTACGAGGTGAAGCGCGGCCGAGTGCTCCTGGCCGGGGTCGACGTGCGCGAGTGGGAGCTCACGCGCCTGCGCCGCACCGTGGGGATCATCTTCCAGGACACCGTGCTCTTCGCCGGGACGATCGAGGAGAACCTGCGCCTGGGCGGAGACGGCCAGGTGTCACGCGAAGCGCTGGCGCGCGCGGTCGACACGGCGAAGGCCGCGGCCTTCATCGCGGCGCTGCCGCGGGGCCTGGGCGAGGTGCTGACGGAGCGCGGGTCGAACGTCTCGCACGGGCAGCGCCAGCTGCTGGCCATCGCGCGCGCCCTCGTGTACAATCCGGCCGTTCTCGTGCTGGACGAAGCGACGTCGAGCGTCGATCCGGAATCCGAGGCGCTCATACGACAGGCGATGGCGGCGCTCCTGGCGGGGCGGACCAGCATCACGATCGCCCATCGCCTCTCGACGGTGCAGAACGCCGACCGGATCCTCGTCCTGCATCGCGGCCGGATTCACGAGGAGGGCACCCACGCGGACCTCGTGCGTCTGGGCGGACTCTACGCGCGCCTGTGGGATCTCCAGGCCGGATCGCTGCCGGCCTAGCCTTCCGGCGCGCGGTCTACCGCCTCGTCCGGCAGATCCCGCGGCGGCGGGTCGCGACCTACGGGCAGATCGCGGCGCTGCTCGGCCGGCCCCGTGCGGCGCGCGCGGTGGGCCGGGCGCTCAACGGGTGCCCGTCGCACGTGCCCTGGCACCGGGTCGTCAACGCCCAGGGCGGGATCAGCGCCCGCGCGCGGGTCTCGAGCATGCTGACACAGCGGATCTTGCTGGAGCAGGAAGGCATCGCCATCCGTCGCGGTCGCGTCGTCCTGCGCGCCCACGCGTGGCGGCGGCGCGGCCGGCCTCGTAGGTGGGGAGGACTCCCATGAAGCTCGCGATGACCCTGAACTACTCCGGTGGCCGGATGTCCCTCGACGCGGAGAAGATCCTCGAGATCGAGCGCCTCGGGTACGACTCCGTCTGGTCGGCCGAGGCGTACGGTTCCGACGCCGTGACGCCGGTCGCGTGGATCGCCGCGCTCACCACGCGC
>JBBTPF010000061.1:0-9239 GCA_038066295.1 Candidatus Methylomirabilota bacterium
CTGCGGCTCGCCCTGCCACTTCACCGCTCGCCTCGGACGGCGGGGCCCCAGCCCCGCGCCGCCCTGCGGCTCGCCCTGCCACTTCACCGCTCGCCTCGGACGGCGGGGCCCCAGCCCCAGGCCGTGCTGCGGCTCGAACGGTCACGACCAGGCTCCCTGCGGCCTCGCACGGTTTCCTGAACGCGTGGGTCAGGCGGCCGCGCTGCAGCGCGCGCTCGAGGCACGACTCCTCAGGGCACACGTACGCGCCGCGCCCCACGGCGGTGCCGCGCGGATCCGCCACCACGACGCCGTCGTGCCGACGGACGAGGCGCACCAGCGCGCGCCGCGATTTCACCCGACGGCATCCGAGGCAGGTCCGGCTCGGCGCGCGCGTCATGCGGGCGCCGTGGTCTCCTGGGATGTCTCGGGCTGCCGACCGCCGCCGACGGACGCTTCCGGCGCCGCCGGGTGCGCCGCCACCCACGCCTCGGCCGCCGTGTAGATCGCGTCGGCGCGGTCGCCGACGTCGCTGACGAGCGCGAGTTTCTCGCGCCCGGCCTCGACGATCGCCGCCGGCGAGCCGAGCCCCGCGGCGAGCAGCGCGTCCGCGAGCTCCGGGCTCACCGCCGGCAGCGCGGTCAGCGCCGCGCGATCCGCTGGCCGCGCCTCCTCGCCCGACGCCCGCTCGGCCTGGACCTCCGATTCGCTCTTGATGTCGATCCTCCTGCCGGTCAGCTTCGCGGCCAGGCGGGCGTTCTGGCCTTTCTTGCCGATCGCCAGCGACAGCTGGTTGTCCGGCACGATCACGAGCGCCGACGGCTGCCCGTCCGGCTCGGCCGGCTCCGCGAGCACGACGGACGACACCTTCGCCGGCGACAGCGCGCGCGCCACGAACGTGGCGGGATCGTGCGACCACTCGATGATGTCGATCTTCTCGCCGCGCAGCTCCCGGCTGATGACCTGGATGCGCGTACCGCGCAACCCGACGCAGGCGCCGATCGGATCCACGTCACGCTTGGTCGACGCGACCGCAACCTTGGCGCGCTCGCCGGCCTCGCGCGCCGTCGCCTTCACGATGACGATCCGCTCCTGGATCTCGGGGATCTCGGTCTCGAAGAGCCGGGCGAGGTACCCTGGGTGCGTGCGCGAGAGCGAGATCTGCGGGCCCTTCGCGGTGCGCCGGACTTCCAGCACGTACGCGCGGATGCGGTCGCCGGGGTTGTAGCGCTCGCCCGGAATCTGCTCGCGCTCGGGCAGGATCGCCTCCGCCTTGCCGATCTCGAGGATCACGTTCCGCTTTTCGATGCGGTGGACGACGCCGCGAAGGATCTGGCCCTCCTTGCCGACGAACTCAGAGTAGATGCCCTCGCGCTCGGCATCCCGCACCTTCTGGAGGATCACCTGCTTGGCCGTCTGGGCGGCGATCCGGCCAAAGTCCTGCGGCGGCCGCTCCTGCTCGAGCTCGAGCTCGTCGCCCAGCTCGGCGTCCTGGTTCAGCGCCTTGGCGTCGTCGAGGGCGATCTCCAGCTTGTCGTCGGTGACCTCCGGCACGACCCTCTTCCGGCAGTAGGCGCGGAGGTCGCCGCTCTTGCGGTCGATGTGCATCCGGATGTTCTCGGCGGGCCCGAGCGCCTTCCGCGACGCCGAGAGCAGGGCAGACTCCAGCGCCTCGAAGAGGACCTCCTTGTCGATCCCCTTCTCCCGCCCGATCTGTTCGATGACAGTGATCAGCTCTCGGTTCATCAGACTCCGCGCCTACCCGGAATTCTACGCCTTGCGGGGCCAGGGGACCTCCGCCTCCAGGCGGGCCTTCGTGACCATTGCGCGCTCCAGCTCCATCCGTTCTCCGTCGCGCTCGAGGACGAGCCGGCCCGGCTCGACCACCGCGAGGCGGCCGCGCACCTCCTGGCCGCCGGCGAGCCAGCACCGGACGGGCCTGCCCACGGCCCAGCGGAACTCGCGGTCCTTGCGCAGCTGGCGGTCCAGCCCCGGCGACGACACCTCGAGATCGTAGGCGCCCTCGATGACCGCAGCCGCGTCCAGCACGTCGCCGATCTCGCGGCTGGCCCGCTCGCAGTCTCGGATCCCGACGCCGCCGGCCTTGTCCACGTACAGGCGCAGGACCCCGCGCGGCCGGAGAGGACGCCACTCGAGGTCCACGAGCTGGAGCCCGTGGTCGCGGAGCACGGGTCCCACCGCCTCCTCGATCCGGTCGGTCAGCTCCACATCGTCCATCGGGAACCTTCCCCTTGCCCTGGGGCAAAAGAAAAAAGCGGGCAACGCCCACTTTTTCAAGAATTTAGCACGTGTTGCGCGCCGAGGCAAGGACCAGTGCGCGGCGGGAACCGCTACTTCGGGGCCTCCAGGGCCTGGATGGCGCGGATGGCGCCGACGACCCGGTCCTTGGGGACACGGTGCTCCTGGCGGGTGCGCCGACTCCGGACCTCGACCACGCCTTCCTTCACGAAGGAGTTGCCGACCGTCACGCGCACGGGGATCCCGAGGAGGTCGGCGTCCTTGAACTTGACGCCCGGACGCTCGTCGCGTTCGTCGAGCATCGCTTCGAGTCCGCTCTTCCAGCACGCCTCGTAGATCTCCTCGGCCGCGCGGACCTGGGCCGCGTCCCTGACCGAGACCGCGACGATGCAGACGTGGTAGGGCGCGATGGACCACGGCCAGACGATGCCGTCCGCGTCGGCGAGCTGCTCGATCGCCGCGGCCGCGATGCGCGCCGGGCCGATGCCGTAGCTTCCCATCACGATCGGCTGCTCGCGTCCCGCCTCGTCGAGGTACATGGCCTTCAGCGCGGCCGAGTACTTCGTCCCGAGCTTGAAGATGTTGCCGATCTCGATGACCTTCTCCACGGCCAGCGCCTTGCCGCACGCCATGCACGCCTCCCCCGCCGTCACGGTATGGAGGTCGGCAAAGCGGCAGTCGAGGTCGCGGCCGGGGGTCACGCCCCTGAGGTGGTACCCCTCGCGGTTGGCGCCGACCACGTACGTCCCGAGTCTGAGCGCCTCGTCGGCCAGGATCGGCACGCGGGCGCCCACCGGCCCGACGGAGCCGACCGGCGCGCCGAGCGTCGCGCGGACCTCGTCGGGATGGGCGGGGCGGAATTCCTCGCCGAGCGCGCGCGCCAGCTTCCGCTCGTGGAGCGCGTGGTCGCCGCGCACGAGGGCGAGCACGGGCCCCGCGCCCTGGGCGACGTAGAGGAGCGACTTGATCGTGAGCCGCGGATCGATCCCGAGGAACGCCCCCACCTCGGCGATGGTGCGCACGTTCGGCGTGGCCACCTCCTGGCGGGTCCACGCCGGGAACGCGGGCGCCTCCGGGACACCGCGCGCCAGCTCGACGTTCGCCGCGTAGCCGCACCCCGCGCACATCGCCACCTCGTCCTCGCCCGCCGCGCTCGGCGCCATGAACTCGTGCGAGCCGAGGCCACCCATCATCCCCACGTCGGACTGGACGACGTAGTACGTGAGACCGCACCGGTCGAAGATCCGGCGGTAGGCGCGCTCGTGGTCGGCGTACGACTTGTCCAGCGCGGCGAGGTCGGGGTCGAGCGTGTAGGAGTCCTTCATCAGGAACTCGCGCGTGCGGAGCACGCCCGAGCGCGGCCGGGCCTCGTCGCGCTCCTTGGTCTGGATCTGGTACCACACCTGGGGCAGGTCGCGGTAGGAGCGGATCTCGCGCGCGGCCAGCCAGGCGACGACCTCCTCGTGGGTCATGCCGAGGCACAGGTCGCGTCCGGCGCGGTCCTTGAGCTTGAACATCTCGGCGATGCCCTCCCACCGCCCCGACTGCTGCCAGAGCTCGGCGGGGTGGACGACGGGCATCGTGATCTCCTGCCCCCCGATCGCGTTCATCTCCTCGCGGAGGATCGCGTTGATCTTGTCGAGCACCCGATGGCCGAGCGGCAGGTAGACGTAGATCCCCGCGGCGAGCTGGCGCACGAGGCCGGCGCGCAGCATGAGCCGGTGGCTGAGCGCCTCGGCGTCGGCAGGATCTTCCCGGAGCGTGGGGACGAGCGACTTCGAGCGGCGCACGGCTACTTCGAGTCCTTTTTCTTGTTCGCGCCCTTGACGCCGGGCTCGTAGCGGAGGCGCTCGACCGCTGTGCCGCCGACGATGTGCGACTCGAAGATGTCCCGGAGATCGGCTCCCTGGACGCCGCAGTACCACACGTCGTCGGGGTACACGACGATCATCGGGCCGTGGCCGCACTGGGAGAAGCAGCCGGCCTTGTTGATCCGGACGTCGTCCTTCAGGCCGGCCTTGGGGGCCGCGCCCCGGAGGTGCTTCACGAACTGCTCCACGTTCCCCTGCGTCGGGCACGTCTCCCCCGAGGTGCAGACGAAGACGTGGGTCCGGTACTGGCCCATCAGCCGGCGGCGGCCGCGGCCTTCGCCGCCCGGCGCTCGGCGACGAACTTATCCACTTCCTCGCGCATCGCCTTCACGATGTCCTTCTCGGGCACCTTGCGGATGACCTCGCCGCCCCGGAAGATGAGCCCGATGCCGCGCCCGCCCGCGACGCCGATGTCGGCGGCGCGCGCCTCGCCGGGACCGTTGACTTCGCAGTTGTGCAGGGCCGCGCCGGGCAGCGTGAACGAATGGACTCCGTCGACCTCCAGGTTGTGGACGTGCCCTTCCCAGGCGACGCGGCGGACGTCCCGGACGCCGACGTACAGCATCCGGTCGTCCAGCACCACCTGCCCGGTGCCGACGCGGTCGCAGCCGGGCAGCGCGGCGAGACCCAGGATCTCGGCCAGCCGGCTGAGCGCCGGCTGCGACGTCACCGAGACGACCCAGTTTCGCTTCCGGCCGCGCTGGTCGCGATGCTGGAGGAACGCCGCCACCCCGAGACGGAGCAGGAGCTGATGGACCTGGACGCCGAGCGCCCGCGACGACGTGGAGTACGTGGCTCGCCAGTATCCGCGAACGCGGCCGATGTACCCGTCCCCCTCCCACAGCGCGCGGACGAGCGCGCGCTGCTTGCCGTGCGGCAGCCGCTCCATCCAGGCCGGCAGCCGCTTGCGCTCGGCGCCTCGCCCGAACAGGCCTTCGAGGAGCCGCCCGAGCGCCTGCGAGTGGGCGATGACCTCGGCGGTGTGCCGGCGGTATCGGACGGACGGCGTGATCCCGAGCCCACGGAGGATCGCCTGCAGCCGATCCACGTACGCGTGTTGTCGCCCGTGGAAGTAGAAGAACTGCTGGTAGGGCGCCCCGCCCTTGCCGGACAGCGTCCCCTCGGAGAGGTAGTAGCCGCAGAGGGTCGTGAAGTCGTCGTCCACCGGAATCTCACCGAGCCCCACCGCCGGGACGGTGACGCGGTCGTCCTTCTCCTGCGAGACGGGTGAGGCCAGCACCCAGCCCGCGGCCAGCGCCTCCGCGCGCACCCACTCGGGCTTTGCGCCTCGCTCCAGCACGTGCTGGATATGGTCCCATCGGTCCCGGCCGGCCTTCTTCTTTGTCGCGCGCGGGAAGGCGAGGACCGGGTGGTTCGGGGTCAGACGGAAGGCCGTGAATCCCGTCGGGCGCACCTCGACGAGCTCGCCACGATAGGCGTGCGTCGTGGTCCACAGCACCCTCCGGTAGCTGCCCTCGTGGGTCAGCACCTCGTCGGCTTCGGTGACGGCCTCGATCGGCTTCGGGCCCTCGCTGGTGACGACGGGCTCGCCCTCCGGGACGCACCCCATGACGGCGATGTGGATCTCCTCGTTCAGGTCCCGGAACTCGTCCTCGACCTCCTTCGCGAGCTTGACGAGGTCGACGTCCGCGCGGCCGCACGAGGGGCACGACACGAACGTGAGGCCGCCCTTGCGGAGGCCGAGCGATTTCAGGACGTCGATCCCGACGCGCACCTCCTCCGTCGGGTCCGCGGAGAGCGAGACGCGGATGGTGTCGCCGATGCCCTGCGAGAGCAGCGCGCCGAGTCCGACCGCCGACTTGATCGTCCCGACGCCCGGCGTGCCCGCTTCGGTCACGCCGAGGTGGAACGGATACTCGACCTGATCCGCGAGCATCCGGTACGCCTCGATCATCATCAGCGGGTCGGACGCCTTCAGCGAGACCTTCATCTCCTGGTAACCGCAGTCCTCGAGGATGCGGATATGCCGTAGCGCGGATTCCACCATCCCTTCGGCGGTCGGCCCGCCGTGTTTCGCGAGAAGGTCCTTTTCCAGCGAGCCCGCATTCACTCCGATTCGAATTGGAATGTTTCTTTCCTTCGCTCCGTTGACGACCTCCTGCACGAACGGCTTGCCGCCGATGTTGCCCGGGTTGAGCCGGAGGCCGTCCACGCCCTGTTCCAGCGCCAGGAGCGCCAGCCTGTAGTTGAAGTGGATGTCGGCGACGAGCGGGATCCGGATCTGCCGCTTGATCTCGCCGAGCTTCTCCGCGGCCTCCCGGACCGGCACGGCGCAGCGCACGATGTCGCAGCCGGCCGCCTCGAGCGCCCAGATCTCCAGCAGGGTCGCCTGCACGTCGCGCGTGTCCGTCTTGGTCATCGACTGCACGGCGATCGGGGCGTCGCCGCCCACCTTCACCCCGCCGAGCCGGATCTGCCGCGCCCTCCGCCGAGCGATCATCGCGCCGTCCTATCTGAAGATCTTGAACGCCTCGATCCGCACGAGGTCGTTGTAGAGGGCATAGACCATGAGGAGCATCAGCAGGACGAACCCGAGCTGCTGCGCGGCCTCGCGCTTCCTGAGCGACAGCGGCCGCCCCAGGACGGCCTCGATGACGAAGAAGAAGAGGTGCCCGCCGTCCAGCATCGGCACCGGCAGGAGGTTGAGGAGCGCCAGGTTCACGCTGATGATCGCGGTGAAGAGCGCGAGGGAGGCGACCCCCTCCTTCGCCTGACGGCCGGCCTCCGCGGCGATCTGGATGGGCCCGCCGATGTTCGACGAGTCGATCTGGCGCGACACGACCTTCCAGAGCCCCTTGGCCGTGAGCGCGGTCATCTCCCACGTCTTGACCCAGCCGTACGCGACGGCGAGGAGCGGGTTGTACGCCTCGTAGCGCACCACCCGCGTGACGATGCCGACGCCGATGCGTCCGATCTCGGTCTCCTGCCCGCTCGACCCCTTCTCCCTCACGGCCGTCGCCGTGACTCTCAGCGTCTGCGGCCGGCCGTCCCGCTCGACGGCGATGTCGAACGTCTGGCCACCGCGCTTCTGGATAGCCTGCATCAGCTCGTCGGGCGTAAAGACCTGCTGGGCGGCGACCGCGAGGACGAGATCCCCGGCGCGCAGGCCCGCGCGCTCGGCGGGCGAGCCGGGGTTCACCGAGCCGATCTGGGGGGTGAGCCGCGGGCCCGCGCCGAGCTCCCACACGTCCTTCGGATCCCTGAAGATCGGGTCGCGCACCGTCGTGCGGCGGGGCGTTACGCGCAGCGTCCGCGCCGTCGCGCCGCGTTGCACGGTCAGGGCGAGCGCCCGGCCGTTCGAAGCCGCGATCGCGCCGTCGAGGTCCTCCCAGTGGGAGACGGGCCGCCCGTCGACGTGGGTCACGACGTCACCGGGCCCGAGGTTCGCGGTCGCTGCGGGGCCGCCCTCGGTGACACGGCCGACGACCGCCGGCCAGACCGGCCGCCCGACGGTGGCGAGCACTACGGTGAAGATCAGCGCGGCGAGAACGAAGTTCATCCCGGGCCCCGCGAAGACGATCAGGAAGCGCGCGGGAAGCGACTTCAGGGCGAACGCCTTGTCCGCGTCGAAGGGCGCGCCGCCGCCGCCCTCGAGCGGGCCCTCCTCGCCCATCATCTTGACGTAGCCGCCCATGGGAATGGCGCTGAGGCAGTACTCCGTCTCCTTGCCCCGCCAGCGGAGGAGCACGGGACCGAAGCCGATCGAGAAGCGCTCGACACCCACGCCGCACCAGCGCGCCACGAGGAAGTGACCGAGCTCGTGGATCAGGATCAGGATCCCGATGACGATGACGAAAGAGACGATCGTGGTCACGCCGGCCGCCCTCCGTCGCGTGCGTCGACCAGACGCTCGACGTCGCGGCGCGTCTCGGCGTCGATCGCCACGCACTCCTCGATCGACCGAAGCTCGCCCGCCCGCGAGCCCACGAGCGCCCGCTCGATGAGGTCGGCGATGTCGGTGAAGCCGATGCGCCGGTGGAGGAACGCGGCGACCGCGATCTCGTTGGCGGCGTTCAGGACCACGGGCGCCGCCCCGCCCTGCTCGAGCGCGGCGCGCGCCAGCCGGAGGCAGGGAAACTTGTCGGCGTCCGGTTCGTAGAACGTCAGCGGGCCCACGCGTGTGAGATCGAGCCGGGGGGCCGGCGTCGGCCGCCGCTCGGGGTACGTGAGCGCATAGAGGATCGGCACGCCCATGTCGGCGACGCCGAGCTGCGCGATGACGGACCCGTCCACGTACTCCACCATCGAGTGCACGATCGACTGCGGGTGCACGACGACCTGCACCCGGTCGGACGCCACGTCGAAGAGCCAGTGGGCCTCGATGATCTCGAGGCCCTTGTTCATGAGCGTCGCCGAGTCGATCGTGATCTTGGCCCCCATCTTCCACGTCGGGTGTCGGAGCGCGTCCTCGACCGTGACGGAGGCGAGCCTGGTCTTCGGCGTCTCGCGGAACGGCCCGCCCGACGCGGTCAGGAGGATCCGGTGGACGTCACCCCGGTTGTGGCCGGCCAGACACTGGAAGACGGCGCTGTGCTCGGAGTCCACGGGCAGCAGCTTGACGCCGCGCCGCCGGGCGGCGGCCGTCATCAGGCTGCCCGCCATCACGAGCGTCTCCTTGTTGGCGAGCGCCAGGGTACGGCCCGCCTGGATCGCCGCCATCGTCGGCAGCAGCCCGGCGCCCCCGACGAGCGCTGAGACGACGACGTCGGCGTCCACGTCCCGCGCGAGCGCCGCGAGCCCCTCCGGCCCGGCGAGGAGCTCCGGCCGCGGCGCCGTCAGGCGGCGCGCGAGGCGGTCCACCGCCCCGGCGTCGAGCAGCGCGACCGCGCGTGGCGAGTACTTCCGGCAGAGGTCGGCGAGCAGATCCACGTTCGACCCGCGCGCCGCGAGCCCCGCCACCTGGAACTCCTCGGGGAAGCTCGCGACGAGGTCGAGTGTGCGGAGGCCGATCGAGCCGGTGGCGCCGAGCAGCGTGATACGCTTCACGCTAGACGCCCCCGAAGCGGCGCGTCCGCTGCTGGAACTCGGCGAGCGCGCGATAAAGGTCGGCCGGGCCGAAGTCGGGCCAGAGCGTCGGCGTGATCCAGAGCTCCGTGTACGCGATCTGCC
>JBBTPF010000062.1:0-3349 GCA_038066295.1 Candidatus Methylomirabilota bacterium
AGGACGAGGAGAAGGTCGCGTACGTCAAGCGCGTCCAGGTGGACTACTTCACCGATGCGATCAGCGCCAGGGGCGTCTGGATCCTCCAGCGGTTCGCCGACCAGGGCCGCCCGGCGTACCTCGCCGAGCAAGGCGAAGTCCTCGTCGCCGAGAAGGTCGTCGGCTTCAAGAAGATCAAGATGGGCACGCTCGAGAACGTCGGCTCGGGCGAGGTGGAGCTGCCCCAGCAGGAGATGCAGACGACCGCCGCGTGGCTCACGGTGGCGCCGGAGACGCTTCCGCGCGTGAGCCCCTCGCGCGGGGCGCTGATCGACGGCCTGCGCGCCGTCACCTACCTGCTCCACCACCTGGCGCCGATCTTCCTCCTCTGCGACATCCGCGACCTCGGCTCCTGGCTCGGCGACACGACGCCGGCCGAGCCCGGGGCCGTCGCTACGCGCGAGTCGGCGAAGCGGCGGCTGATGAGCGCCGAGCAGTTCAACCCGACGATCTACCTCTACGATTCGCACGCGGGCGGCATCGGCCTCGCCGAGCGGGTCTTCGAGATCCTCCCGCAGCTCCTCGAGCGCGGGCTCGCGACGCTGGATGCCTGCGCCTGCAAGGTCGGGTGTCCCTCGTGCGCCGGGCCCGTCAACGAGGTCGGCCGCAAGGCCAAGGCGACGGCTCAGGCGCTCCTGCGCCGGCTCACCGCCTGAGCAGGGCCGTGCCGACGCTCGACGACCTCCGCCGCGTCATCCGGCGCATCGAGACCGCGCGGCCGCCCCATGCCGCGCCGCGGCCCGCCGAGGAGATCCTGGGCGGCGAGCTCCACGACACGGGCCAGGGGCAGGTCCTCGTCGTGCGCCGCGAGTTCCCGCTCTCCCACCGCCACGGCCGCTATGCGCTCGGCGCCGCCTTCGAGGCGCCGCTCGATCTCCTGAGCGCCGCGGCGCGCGCGGAGGCGCCGGTCGGCGACCCGCGGGGACTCCTCTTCCTCGACACCGAGACGACCGGGCTCGCCGGCGGCACGGGCACGTACGCCTTCCTGGTCGGCGCCGGCTGGCTGGAGGGGGACCGGCTCGTGCTCGCGCAGTACTTCATGCGCGACTTCGACGACGAGCCCGCGCTCCTCGAAGCGCTCGGGCCGCTCTTCGAGCGGGCGAGCGGCATCGTGACCTTCAACGGCGCGGGGTTCGATCTCCCGCTCCTCGAGACGCGCTTCGTGCTGGCCCGCCGCCGCTGGCCCCAGGGTCTCGCGCACCTCGATCTCCTGCGCCCGTCGCGCCGCGTGTGGACCGCGCGCTTCGACGACTGCCGGCTCGCGACGCTCGAGCGCGAGGTCCTCGGCCTCGAGCGCGAGGACGACGTGCCGGGGGCCTTGATCCCCGCGCTCTACTTCGACTTCCTCCGCTCGCGGCGAGCGGCGCCGCTGGTCCGCGTCTTCGCGCACAACCGCGACGACATCCTGTCGCTCGTCGGGCTCCTCGGGTGGTTCGGGCGGGCGCTCGCCGTCCACGACCACCTCGACGCCGAGGAGCTGGCGGGGCTCGGCCGGCTCTGGGAGCCGGCGGACCTCGACCGCGCGCTCGCGTGCTACCGCGCGGCGCTCGCCGCCGGGCTCGCGGGCGCGCTGGCCCAGTGGGTGCGGCTGCGCCTCGCGGCGTGGGAGAAGCGATCGGCGCGCTGGGAGGCCGCCCGCGGGCTCTGGGAGGAGGCCTCGCGCCACGAGGCGTTCGACCCGCGCCCGTGGGAGGAGCTCGCCAAGTTCCACGAGCACCGGCGGCGCGACTTCGCGACCGCGCGCGCGATCGTCGAGCGCGCCCTCGACCTGGCGGGGGCGGCTTCGGCGCCCACGAGCGTCCTCGACGCCTTCGCACACCGCCGCTCCCGCCTGACCCGCCGGCTCGCCGCGCGGGGCTGAGGCTAGGGACGCGCGTGGCCGTCCGTCGGCCGGCGAGCGAGATCGCGAGGGCGTGCCGGACGGCGCGCGCTCGGCGCCGTACTGGTGCTGAGCCTCGCGCTCTTCGCGGTCGCCGAGCACGACGATCGCCGGGCGGGCGAAGTTAGGAGGACAGGGGCCGGGGAACTCAAGGCCTGCCGCAGCGGAACAGGCGTTCCCTGGTCGAACAGAATCCGCACTGTCTCTCACCGGTCGGTTGGTCCGCTCAGGCCTCGGTGAGGCTGCGGAGCGCATGTGTGAGCACCGCCTCCACGTGCCTGCGCGTCACGCCCGGGAACCAGTCGAGGAATTGATCAACGCTCGCCCCGTCTTCGAGGTTCTCGAACAGGGCTGTGACCGGTATGCGCGTTCCCTTGAAGACCCAGGCGCCGCTGACCTTGCCGGGATCACGTTCGACGGCGTCACAGGCGCTCCAGTCCAGCATGGAGAAACTCTACCCGCATGAATCGAGGCAAGCAACGGGTTGGCTTGCCACAACGTCCTTCAGCAGGAACAACCCCGGGCGCCCCTGTGCTGCCCTCGACTACTGCTTCGGTCTCGACGGTGCCGACCGCCCGCTGAGTGAGTCTCGGGAGGCGCCGTGGGTCCGACTACTCCGCCGGGAACGTGACGACGTGGAGGACGTGGGCCTCGGGCCGGACGCGGGTGCCCGTGGCGAACGCGGCGGACGAGGGCTGGGAGGAGTGGACGCGGTGGCCTGAGGGCAGGCCGAGGCTGTAGAGGTTCTCCGAGCCGCGGAAGGACCGGCGCAGGATCACCGCCTCGCCCCGGGGGTCGGGCACGAAGGTGACGTCGTCGGGCCGGATCATGACGCGGACCTTCTCGCCCGGCTCGCGCGCCTCGACGTTTCCGAAGACGCCGATCTCGGTCACGATCCCCCCGGACGTCACGATGCCCGGCAGGAAGTCCGCCGCGCCCACGAACTCGGCCACGAACGGCGTCGCCGGATGGTGATAGATCGCCTCGGGCGGGCCCAGCTGCTCGAGGCGGCCGCGGTCCAGGACGCCGACCCGGTCGGCGATCGTGAAGGCCTCCTCCTGGTCGTGGGTGACGAAGATGGCCGTCGTGCCGGTGCCGTGGAGGATCTTCTCGACCTCGTCCCGCATCTGGGCGCGGAGATCGGCGTCGAGGTTGGAGAACGGCTCGTCCAGCAGGATGACCGCGGGCGAAGGTGCCAGCGCCCGCGCGACGGCCACGCGCTGTTGCTGGCCGCCCGAGAGCTCGTGCGGGTAGCGATCCGCGAGCTCCGCGAGCCCGACGAGATCGAGGATCTGGCCGACGCGCTCCCGCCGCGCGTCCCGCGCGGCCCGCGGGAGGCCGAAGGCGACGTTCTCGCCGACCGTGAGATGGGGGAAGAGCGCGTAGTCCTGGAAGACGACGCCGACGCCGCGCGCCTCCGGCTCGACGTGA
>JBBTPF010000063.1:0-4537 GCA_038066295.1 Candidatus Methylomirabilota bacterium
GGCCGGCTCGTGGCGGTGACGGCGTGACGGCCCGCGACGCCGACGTCATCGTGGTGGGCGCGGGCCCGGCCGGCGCCGCCAGCGCGATCCTGCTCGCCGAGCACGGCCTCGCCGTGCGGCTCCTCGACCGCGCGCGCTTCCCGCGGCCGAAGATCTGCGGCGAGTACTTGAGCCCGGAGGCGCCGCGCGTCCTCGACCGGCTCGGCGTCCTCAAGACGGTGGACGGCGTCGCCACGCCGCTCGCGGGGATGCGGATTACCGCCCCCGACGGCACGGTCATCACCGGCCGGTACCGCGCGATCGGGCCCTGGCGGCCGTACCGGGAGCACGCGATGGCGATCTCCAGGGAGATGCTCGACGAGGCGCTCGTCGATCGTGTGCGCGCGCTTCCCGTGGACTTCCGGGAGGAGACGCGCGTGACCGGCGTCCTGCTCGAGGGCGGCCGGGTGGCCGGCGTCGAAGCCGTCGACGGCGACGGCCGTGCGCTGACCCTGCGATCGCAGCTCGTGATCGCCGCCGACGGGCGCGCCTCGGTGATCGCCCAGCGGCTGGGCCTGCGGCGCGCCCATCGCCTGCAGCGCATGGCGCTGGTCACTCACGTCACGGGGTTGCCGGGCCCGCTGCAGGCCGCCGAGATTTTCGTGGACCCGCCCGATTACTCGATCATCAACCCTCTGGCGCCCGACCGGGCGAACGTGTCCCTCGTCGTTCCGCTCTCGCATGCCGCGCCCTGGGGCGGGCGCCTGGAGGCGTTCTTCGCCGCGCGCGTGAAGCAGCTCCCGCACCTCGCGCGCCGTCTCGCGGGCGCGCGCCCGGTGGCGCCGGTCGCGGCGATGGGGCCGCTCGCGTACGAGGTCCTGCCGCCGCGCCACGGGGGCGTCCTGCTCGTCGGGGACGCCGCGGGCTTCTACGATCCCTTCACGGGCGAAGGCGTCTACAGCGCGCTGCGCGGCGCTGAGCTCGCCGCCGAGACGGCGGTGCGGGCGCTCCGCGCCGGCGACTGCTCGTACCTGGCGCTGGCCGGCTGCACGCGCGCCCGACGCCGGGCGTTCGGCGGCAAGGAGCGCGTCGCGCGCGCGCTGCAGTTCGTCATCGCGCACCGCCGGCTCGCGAACCTGACCGCCCGCGCGCTCGCCCGCCGGCCGGAGCTGCTCGACCTCCTGCTCGGGGTGATCGGCGACTTCGTCCCGCCCAGGGCGCTCCTCGGCGGCTTCCTGCGTTAGAATCCCGCCGGGGAGGGCGCGAGAGATGACCACGCGATCTGACAACCTGCCGCGCCGGTTCGCGCGGATCTACACCGCCGCGATCACGGACGTGATGGACGAGATGGGGCTCCAGCGCCAGACGCTGCCGTCCGCGATCCAGCCGCTCACCGCCGACATGCGGACGGCCGGCTACGCGTTCACGGCCAGGGGCCGGCCTCACCGGGGCGGGCCGCGCGACCGTGACGCGACGCTCCGCCGCTTCCTCAAGATGCTCGGCGCGGTGCCCGCCGACTCGGTGCTCGTGCTCGCGGCGAACGACAACGTCGCGGCGCACTTCGGCGAGCTCAGCGCCGAATGGTTCCGCGCGCGCCGGATACGAGGCGCGGTGATCGACGGGAGCACGCGGGACGCCGCCGCCATCGCGCGGATCCGCTTCCCCACGTTCGTCCGCTCCCGCACGCCGCAGGACCCGGTGCCGCGCTGGAGAGTCACGGACTGGGGACAGCCGCTGACGATCGGCGGCGTGCGCGTGGCGCTCGGCGACATCGTCGTCGCCGACTGGGACGGCGTCGTGGTCGTGCCGCGGCGCGCGGCCCACGAGGTGCTCGTGCGCTGCGAGAAGCTCGTCGGGACCGAGAACAAGGTGCGCCGCGCCGTCAAGCGCGGGATGGCGCCGCTCGACGCCTACGAGAAATTCGGGAGCTTCTAGCGCGCCCGTCTTGCCGCTACCCTATAAAGACAGTGCCCGCAACGGTCCGTCTCGCCGACGCGATACGGCTCGGACCTCTTAGCGCGCGCGGCGGCGCGGAGCGCGCGCCGCCGGCTCGTCGTCGCGGGCCTCGGCGCCGCTGATCTCCGGGAGGCCCGCTTCCTTGAGGGGCTTGCCGATATGGTCGCGGATCCATTTCGCGTCCCACCACTCGAGCGGCGTCACCGACACGCCGTTGACGAGGACCTCGAAGTGGAGGTGATCGCCGACCGCGAGCCCCGAGGTTCCCGTGCGCCCGAGCTCCTGGCCCTGCTCGACCGCGTCGCCCACGCTCACGCCGATGCTCCCGAGGTGGGCGTAGAGGGTCTGGAGCCCGAGCCCGTGATCCACGACCACGGTGTTGCCGTAGATCGTGAGCGGGCCGGCGAACACGACCGCGCCGCGGTTCGCCGCCGGCGCGGGCGACTGCCTGGTGGACGCGAGGTCGTAGCCGTAGTGGACCTGCCGGTCGATCTCCCGACCGCCGTAGACGTACGTGCGCGTCTCGGCGAAGTTCGCGAACACCTTCGTGTTGCGCGGCTGCACGAACGGCCCCTCCCAGAGGGGCTTGTCGGCGGTCGTGGCGCCCAGCCGGCGCTTTTCCTCCTCGGCCCGGCGGCGGAGGTCGCGGTTGATGACGAGGAAGCCGTCGAGGAGCGGCTTGTCCCGCGGGTGTTGCGGCAGGAGCTCGGGCACCTTCGACTGTAGAAAGGCGTCCTTGACCTCGATCGTGTCGTGCGGGAAGCGGCGCGGGCGCAGCTCCGACGGGATCCCGCGCGCGGCGACGTTGCCTGCGTCGTCCGCGGCGCTGATCGCGAGCCGCGAGCCGGGCTCCACGTCGTAGGGCAGGGCGATGAGCGCCACGCGCGCGCCGCGCTCGGCGGGGCCGAACGCGAAGCTCGGCACCTCGCGCCCGCCCACGCTCACCGTGGAGCGCGAGGCGCCCGTCACCCGGAACGCGACGAGCCCGCTGCCGCCCGGCGCCAGGTACTGCGTCGCGGCGAGGATCTCGATCTTCGGCGGCGTGAGGTCCACGGTGACGGGGGAGGCGGCGACGGCCCGCTCGTCGAGGCGGAGCGGCCGCCAGAAGTCGTCGCGTGCCCACGCCTCGAGGGTCGCCGCGCCCTCACGGAGGCCGTGCGCGGCGCTCTCGAGCGCCACGGAGATCTCGACGCGCCGCCCGAACGCGCCCTCCTGCCGGGCGACGACCGCCGTCCTGCCGCCCTGGGCGACGCGGATCTCGACGCGCGCGACGTTGCCACGGCTCGCCTCGAGCGTGAAGGCGAGGGGTGTCTTCTGCCCGACGAACCGCGGCAGAGGAGCCAGGGATCGGACGCCCGGCACCGACTGGCGCCAGCCGAGATACGACACGGAGCCGACGACCGCAAGGAGCAGGAGCAGCACGACGAGCAGCCACGTCTTGGTACGAGACTCACGAGGCACGGTGCGGATGATACCACGCGGGAGACATCGCCTTGACACCCCCGGCGGCCCCTCGCTAGCATGGCCCGGTGTCCACCCTCTGGTTGATCCCCGCTCTTCCGCTCGCGGGCGCGCTCGTCAACGTCCTCTTCGGCACGCTCATCGGGCGGCGCGCCCACTGGATTGCGGTGCCGGCGCTCGCCGGCTCGTTCCTCGCGTCGTGCGCGACCTTCGCGCGCGTCTGGGACGGCGGGAGCTTCACCAGCACGCTCTTCGCGTGGATCGTGGCGGGCGACTTCGAGACCGCCGTCGTGGCGCACGTGGACCAGCTCACCGCCGTGATGCTGCTCGTCGTCACCGGCGTCGGCGCGCTGATCCACCTCTACTCCGCCGGCTACATGCACGACGATCCCGGCTACGCCCGCTATTTTGCCTACCTGAACCTGTTCGTTTTCTCCATGACGATGCTGGTGCTCGCGGGCAACTTCCTCCTCCTCTACGTGTTCTGGGAGGCGGTGGGCCTCTGCTCGTACCTCCTGATCGGCTTCTGGTACACGCGTCCGGCGGCGGCGCAGGCGGGGAAGAAGGCGTTCATCGTCAACCGCGTCGGCGACTTCGGGTTCGGCCTCGGCGTCCTGTGGCTCTGGAGCGCGCTCGGCACGCTCGATTACGGGGCGGTGTTCACGGGCGTCGCGACGCTCCCGCCGGAGACGGCGACGGGCATCGCGCTCCTCCTCTTCATGGGCGCGTGCGGGAAGTCGGCGCAGCTCCCGCTGCACACGTGGCTGCCCGACGCGATGGAGGGCCCCACGCCCGTCTCCGCGCTCATCCACGCGGCGACGATGGTGACGGCGGGCGTCTACATGGTGGCGCGGAGCCACGCGCTCTTCGAGCGCTCCGGCACGGCGCTCGAGGTCGTCGCGTGGGTCGGCGCCGCGACGGCGATCTTCGCCGCCACGATCGGCCTCGTGCAGACCGACATCAAGCGCGTGCTCGCGTACTCGACCGTGAGCCAGCTCGGCTACATGTTCGCGGCGGTCGGCCTCGGCGCGTACGCCGCGGGCATCTTCCACCTCGTCACGCACGCCTTCTTCAAGGCGCTGCTCTTCCTCGGCGCCGGCAGCGTCATCCACGGCATGAGCGGCGAGCAGGACCTCCGCAG
>JBBTPF010000064.1:0-5178 GCA_038066295.1 Candidatus Methylomirabilota bacterium
ACGACATCGCCCGCCACGTGGACTCCTCGGTCCACATGTTCGAGGAGTGGGGGCTCCCGATCTACAAGAACCCCGACGGGACCTACAAGCGCGAAGGCCGCTGGCAGATCATGATCCACGGCGAGTCCTACAAGCCGATCGTCGCCGAGTCGGCCAAGACCGCGGTGGGCGACGGCAACGTCTACGAGCGGATCTTCGTCGCGCGCCTCCTGCTGGACGACAAGGACCCGAGCCGGATCGCCGGCGCGATCGGCTTCAGCGTGCGCGAGAACAAGATCTACGTGTTCAAGGCCAAGGCCGTGATCGTGGCCGCGGGCGGCGCGACCGGCGTCTTCCGCCCGCACGCCCACGCCGAGGGGCTCGGCCGGATCTGGTACGCGCCGTGGAACACCGGGTCGGCCTACAGCCTGATGATCCAGGCCGGGGCGAAGATGACCCAGATGGAGCACCGGCTCGTCGTGGCGCGCTTCAAGGACGGCTACGGCCCGGTCGGGATGTGGTTCCTCCTCTTCAAGGCCGTGCTCGAGAACGCCAAGGGCGAGAGCATCGAGCAGAAGTGGGCGAGCCTCCTGAAGGAGTGGGAGCCGTACGGGAGCGGCAAGCCGATCCCCACGCCGCTCAGGAACCACCAGATGATCGCCGACTTCCGGGCCGGCGGGGCGCCCTTCTTCCTCAGGACCGACAAGGCGCTCCAGCGCATGTTCCAGGAGGTCGCCAACGACCCGAAGAAGATGCGCGAGATCGAGGCGGACGCCTGGGAAGACTTCCTCGACATGACCATGTCGCAGGCGCTGATCTGGGCCTCCGACAACATCGACCCGGTCAAGACGCCGTCGGAGATCGTCCTCACGGAGCCGTACCTGATGGGCTCGCACGCCTCGGGGACCGGCGCGTGGGTGAGCGGCCCGGAGGACGCCGCCCCGAAGGAGTACTTCTGGGGCTACAACCGCATGACGACCGTCAAGGGCCTCTTCGCCGCGGGCGACGGGGTCGGCGGCTCGGCCCACAAGTTCTCCTCGGGCTCGCACGTGGAGGGGCGGCTGGCGGGCAAGGCGGCGGTCGCGTACATCATGGACAACGGCGCCGCGCCGAGCGTCGCCCAGGACCAGGTCGAAGCGATCAAGGCCGAGCTCTGGAAGCCCTTCGAGACCTACGAGAAGGGCCGGACCGCCTCGACAACGGACGAGATCAACCCCACCTATCTCTTCCCGAAGATGGCGCTCCACCGCCTGCAGAAGATCATGGACGAGTACGCGGCGGGCCAGGGCTCGCAGTACATCACCACGGAGGCGATGCTCCAGAAGGGGCTCGACCGGATGAAGCTCTTCAAGGAGGACCTCGGCAAGCTGGCCGCCAGGGACCTCCACGACCTGCTCCGCTGCTGGGAGGTCTGGGACCGCACGTGGTGCGCCGAGGCTCACATGCGGCACCTCCTGTTCCGGCAGGAGACCCGCTGGCCCGGCTACTACTACCGGGCGGACTACCCGACCCTGGACGACAAGAACTGGAAGGTCTTCGTCAACTCGCGCTACGACGCCGCCAAGGGCGAGTGGCAGCTCGAGAAGACGCCCTTCCTGACGACCATCGCGTAGCCTGCGTGGAGGCGGACGGTGGCACGCGGAGCGCGGCCTCGGGAGGGGTCGTTCGACCACGCGGCAGGCGTGCGCTGCCCGGTGGCGGCTGGGCTCCATCCGGGCGCGCGGGGTCCGCGGCCCCGCGGCGGGAACGGGTCTCACTGCCCCCTCCCGAGGCCGCGCTCCGCGTGCCGCCGTCCGGCTCGCGCGTGCGGCGATCATCAGTCCGGGCAGGGCGTCCACGTCGCGCGGGGCGGGGCGTGAAAGGGGCGATCGGCTGATGACGGAGGCGAGCGCGGAGGTGCGTGGGGTGCAGCGGAGCATCCTGGTGGTCGGCGGGGGGATTGCGGGCATCACCACGGCCGTGGAGGCCGCGGAGGCCGGCTACGACGTCACCATCGTCGAGAAGACCCCGTACCTCGGCGGCCGGGTCGCCCAGCTCAACCGGTACTTCCCGAAGCTCTGCCCCCCGTACTGCGGGCTCGAGATCAACTTCCAGCGGATCCGCAAGGAGCCGCGCGTGCGCTTCTTCACCCTCGCGGAGGTGGAGAAGATCGAGGGCGGCCCCGGCGACTTCGACGCGACGATCGTGCTCCACCCGCGCTACGTCAACGACCGGTGCACCGCGTGCAACGCCTGCGTGGTCGTGTGTCCGGTGGACCGCCCCAACGAGTTCAACTACGGCATGGGGACGACGAGGGCGATCTACCTCCCGCACGAGATGGCCGTCCCGATGAAGTACGTCATCGACGCCAAGGCCTGCAAGATGACCGAGTGCGCCAAGTGCGTCGCGGCGTGCGAGTACAACGCGATCGAGCTCGGGATGCAGCCGCGCACGCTCACCCTGAAGGTCGGCGCCGTCGTCATGGCCACCGGCTGGAAGCCCTACGACGCCGCGCGCATCGACAACCTGGGATTTGGCCGCTACCCGAATGTCATCACGAACGTGATGCTCGAGCGGCTCGCCGCCCCCAACGGACCCACCAGGGGGAAGATCCTGCGCCCCTCCGACGGCAAGCCGGTCGGGAGCGCCGCGTTCGTCCAGTGCGCCGGCTCGCGGGACGTGAACCATCTCGGCTACTGCTCGGGGATCTGCTGCCTCGCCTCCCTCAAGGAGGCGACCTACCTCCGCGAGCAGAACCCCGAGGCCAAGGCGCACATCTTCTACATCGATCTGAGAACCCCGGGAACCTACGAGTTCTTCTCCAAGAAGGTCCAGAGCGACCCGAACGTCTCGATCATGAAGGGCAAGGTGGCGCGGATCGAGGAGGACCCGGCCACCCGCGACCTGATCGTCGAGGCCGAGGACATCCTCTCGGCGACGAAGGTCCGTCTGACGGTCGACCTCGTCGTTCTCGCGACGGGCATGGCCCCCAGCCTCGAGGGCACGAAGCCGCCGGCCGCCGGCGTCACGCTCGACGCCGATGCCTTCGTGGTCCCGGACGCCTCGGGCGCCGGGATCTTCGCGGCGGGCTGCGCGCGGAGCCCCGTTGACGTCGCCACGGCCACCCAGGAAGGAACCGCGGCAGCGCTCCTGGCCATCCAGGCCATCCGGGGCGCGTCGCGGAGGTAAGCGAATGGGCAAGAAGCTCGGCGTGTACGTCTGCAGCGGCTGCGGGATCGGCGGGTGCGTGGACGGAGAAAAGCTCGCCCGGGTCGCGCGGGAGCAGCAGGTCCCCGTGGTGAAGACGTCGCCGGCGTTCTGCCTGGAGGACGTCCGGGTGATTCGGGAGGACATAGAGAAGGACGGTGTGAACACCGTCGTCATCGCCGCGTGCTCTCCCCGCGTCAACACCGATGTCTTCGCCTTCCCCGGTGCCACGGTCGAGCGCGTCAACCTCCGCGAGCTGGTGGCGTGGAGCCATCCGCCGGGGCGCGAGGAGACTCAGAGCCTGGCGAACGACTCGCTCAGGATGGGCATCGTCCGCGCGCAGAAGCTCAAGCTCCCCACGCCGTACACGGAAGGCCGCGAGCGCACGGTGCTCGTGGTCGGCGGGGGCGTCGCGGGGCTCAGCGCAGCCCTCGGCGCGGCGAAGGCCGGCGCGCGGGTGATCCTCGTGGAGAAGGAGCCGCGGCTCGGCGGGTTCGCCGGGAAGCTCGCGAAGCAGTACCCGAAGCGCCCGCCCTACCGCGAGCTGGAGGACGTCGGCGTGGATGCCCTCGTCAAGGAGGCCGAGTCCCACCCGGACATCGAGGTCCTCACGTCGGCCGAGGTGGAGGGCATCGGCGGCCAGCCCGGCGCCTTCGAGGTCTCCGTGAGGCGCGGGGGCGAGGTCAGCACCGCCAAGGCCGGCACCGTGGTCTGGGCGACGGGCTGGCGGCCCCTCGATGGACCGGATCTCGCGCGTTACGGGCTCGGAACCCATCCGAACGTCGTGACGAACGTCGCGCTCGAGGAGATGGCCCGGGCGGGGAAGATCGCCCGCCCCTCGGACGGCAAGGAGGTCAAGACCGTCGCGATCCTCCAGTGCGACGGCGCCGAGGACGAGGCGAACATCAAGTACGGCGCCCACGTGACCTACCTCGTCTCGTTGAAGCACGCCGCCTACGTCCGGTCGCTCGTTCCCGACGCGACCGTGTACGTCGTCTACCGGGACATGCAGACCCCCGGCCAGTCCGAGTACTTCTACAAGCGCGTGCAGGAGGATCCCGGGGTCCTCTTCACGCGGGCCCGGGTGACGGGCGTCTCGTCGGGCGCGGGCGGCAGCGTCCTGGTCGACCTCGCTGACTCGCTGCTCGGCGGAGCGGTCCAGCTCGACGTCGACCTGGCCGTCCTCGCGGGCGGGATGGTGCCCGTGCCCTCGGAGTCCGAGGGGCTCAACCTCCAGTACCTGCAGGGCAAGGGGCTGCCCGTCTCCCGCTACGGCTTCGCCGACTCCAACTACATCTGCTTCCCGTACGAGACCCGCCGGACCGGCGTCTACTCGGCGGGCGCGGTCCGCAAGCCCATGGATCTCGCCGCCGCGGCGGTCGACGGCGCCGCCGCGGCGCTCAAGGCGATCCAGTCGGTCGAGAAGGCCTCCACGGGAGCGGCGGTGCATCCGAGAGTCGGGGATCTCTCGTACCCGAGCTTCTTCTTGCAGAAGTGCACGATGTGCGGCCGCTGCAGCCAGGAGTGCCCCTTCGGCGCGATCGAGCTGACGCCGGAAAAGAACACGCCGTTCGTCGTCACCAACCGGTGCCGCCGATGCGGGACCTGCATGGGCGCGTGCCCGGTCCAGATCATCTCGTTCGACGATTACTCGGTGGACATGGTGGCCGCGATGATCAAGGCCGTCGAGGTCCCCGAAGGCGATGAGGACAAGCCCCGGATCCTCGTGCTGGCCTGCGAGAACGACGCCTACCCGGCGCTCGACATGGCGGGCATCAACCGCCGCGAGCTCCCCGCCTCGCTCCGCGTCGTCCCGGTCCGGTGCCTCGGGTCCGTCAACGCCATTATGGCGGCCGACGCCTTCTCGCGCGGCTTCGACGGCGTCCTGCTGCTCGGCTGCAAGCCGGGCGACGACTACCAGTGCCACTTCATCAAGGGCAGCGAACTGCTCGCGACGCGGATGGACAACGTCCGCGAGACGCTCTCGCGGCTCATGCTGGAGCCCGAGCGCGC
>JBBTPF010000065.1:0-8522 GCA_038066295.1 Candidatus Methylomirabilota bacterium
CCGCCGGCACGTAGATCCGCAAGTCGAGGTCCGGACGCAGTCATGGGAGTGAAACCGGCATGACCCACGAGCGCTTCGCCGGCCCGCGCCGGCCATGGCTCGCGTGGGCGGTCGGGACCGCCGCCGCGGCGATCGCGGCCGCCGCGTTCACGGGCGGCGTCGTCGCCGCGCGCTACGAGGCGCGCCTGGGCCTGATGGCGCGCGAGGGCGCGGCGCTCCGCCAGCGGCTCCAGCGGGAGATCGTGGGCTTGCGGGATGAGCTCGCCGTGTACCGGAGCGCGGGGGAGCTGCTGCGCGAGCCTGCGACTCAGGTCGTGGCGCTGCGGGGGCTCGGGCCGAGCCCGACCGCGACAGGCCGGGTCATCTGGCACCCGGCGGTCGGAGGCCACCTGTTCGTCGCGAACCTCCCGCCCGCGCCGCCCGGCAAGGCGTACGCGCTCTGGACCGTGGCGGGCGGCCCGCCGCAGCCGGCGGGCGTCGTGCAGGTGGACGCGCAGGGGCGGGGGATGCACCGTCTCGCGCCGCCTGCGGGAAAGGGCGTGACAGTCTTCACCGTGACGCTCGAGCCCGAGGGCGGCGCGCCCGCGCCGACCGGCCCGATGGTGCTCGCGTCGAAATAGTCAGGGCGCGCGGCGGCGCGCCGCGTGCAGGACGGCGACGATCGTCATCGCGTCCTTGATCTCGTCGCGCTCGACCATGCGCACGACCTCGTCGAACGGGAACGGGCGCACCTCGATGAACTCGGTCGGGTCCGCCTTCGGCTCGACGGGGCGGAGGCCCTCGGCCAGGTAGAGGTTCGCCGTCTCGTCCACGACGCTCTTCGAGGTGTGAAAGGCGCAGAGTTTCTGCAGGCGCCCGGCGCGGTAGCCCGACTCCTCGGCGAGCTCGCGCTGCACGGCCGCCTCCTCGCTCTCGCCCGGCTTCATCGCGCCCGTCGGCATCTCCCAGTAGAAGTCGCCCGCGACGTAGCGGTACTGGCCCACGAGCACCACCGTGTCGCGGTCGAGGAAGGGCAGGACGCCGACGCAGGGACCGCAGTGGACGACGCCGTAGATCGTCGTCCGTCCGTCGGGCAGCTCGACCTGGTCTTCCCGCACGCGGATCCAGCGGTTCTCGTAGACGGGCCGCGTGGCGAGCCGCCGCCACGGGGCGCGCGACAGGGTCATGGTAACGGGGTCCGTTTCCGCACAGCTCGCGCGAGGGGAGGGGCGGCGAGCACGAGCGCGCCCAGGAGCAGGAGCCCGAGCGTCAGCGGGCGCGTGACGATGTCGAGCACGCTCCCGCGCGTCATGAAGAGCGCCTGGCGCAGCGTCTTCTCCATGAGCGGCCCCAGCACGAGCGCGACGATGAGGGGCGAGGGATCGATCGCCAGCTTCCGCAGCACCCAGCCGAAGACCCCGAATCCGACGAGGACCCAGAGGTCGAGCAGGCTGTTGTTCAGGCTGTAGGCGCCGACGAGGCAGAGGAGCAGGACCATCGTCGCGAGCACGTGCTGGGGCAGCCGCAGGATGCTGACGAACACGCCGACGAGCGGCAGATTGAGGATCAGGAGCATCAGGTTGCCGACGTACATGCTCGCCACGACGCCCCAGAAGACCTCCGGCCGCTGGCTGATCAGGAGCGGCCCGGGCTGGAGCCCGTGGATCACGAAGGCGCCGAGCAGGATCGCCGTCGCCGGCGAGAACGGAATGCCGAGCGAGAGGAGCGGCACCATGGCGCCCGCGGTGGCGCCGTTGTTCGCCGCCTCCGGCCCCGCGACGCCTTCGATGGCGCCCGTGCCGAACCGCTCGGGCGTCTTCGAGATCCGCCGTTCGAGCGTGTACGAGATGAACGTGGCGAGCACGGCCGCGGGGCCCGGGACGAGCCCCGTGAGGAAGCCGACGACCGAGCCGCGCGCGATCGGCCACGAGGACAACCGCCACTCCGTGCGGGTAGGGAAGAGGTCCCGGAGCTTGACCTTCGAGACGGCCCCCGTCTTCATGCCCTCCTCGGCGAGCACGAGGATCTCGGCCACGCCGTAGAGGCCCATGATGACGGGGACCAGCTCGATGCCCTGCGAGAGCTGGATCGACCCGAACGTGAACCGCCGGAAGCCCGAGATCGGCTCCATGCCGACGGTGCCGATGGCGAGCCCGAGGCCGACCATGAGGAACGACGTGAGCACCGACCCGCCCGAGAGCCGGGAGAGGATCGCGAGCCCCGTGACGGTGAGGGCGAAATACTCGGGCGGCCCGAAGCGCAGCGCGAGGTCGGCGAGCCAGGTGCCCAGCAGCACAATGCCGAGAACGCCGACCGAACCGGCGACGAAGGAGCCGGCCGCGGATACCGAGAGCGCGGCGCCGGCGCGCCCCTTCTTCGCCATCTGGTAGCCGTCGATCGCGGTGACGACGGAGGCCGCCTCGCCGGGGACGTTGACGAGGATCGAGGTCGTCGAGCCGCCGTACATCGAGCCGTAGTAGATGCCCGCCAGCATGATGAGCGCGGTCGCCGGATCAAGCGCGAAGGTCGAGGGCAGGAGGAGCGCCATGGCGCCGACGGGGCCAATGCCGGGCAGCACGCCGACGATCGTGCCGATGAGGACGCCGACGAAGCAGGCGAGCACGTTCACCGGCGTGAGCGCGATGCCGAGCCCGAAGGCGAGTCCCTCGAGAGGGCCCATCTACTGTAGCGATGCCGGGCGCATCACTCGAACAGGACTCCGCGTGGCAGGGGGACGGAGAGGAGTACGGCGAAGACCCAGTACGAGAGCGCCGCGCTCGCCGCCGCCGTGCCCAGCGCCACAGGCCAGCCCGCGCCCCCGAGCCGCCGCAGGAGGAGCGCGACGAAGCCGAAGGCCGCGAGGGGATAGCCGATCCAGGGCAGGAGGAGAACGAAGCCGACGAGCCCGGCCGCCATCGCGCCGGCGCGGGCCTGCGCGCTCCGGCTCGTCGGGGCCATCGTGACCCCGCCCTCGCCGGCCTGGCGACGGAAGGCGACGAGCGTGAACGCGGCGGCGACGAGGCAGAGGAAGACGCCGACCGCCACCGGAAAGTAGCCGGGCCCCGGCCGCGCGGTGGACCCGAACGGGAACGCGAACGACAGGGCGAGGTAGAGCCCGCTCCCGGCGAGGAACGCCAGCGCGATCACCCGCTCGCCCATCGCCCTACTTCCGGAGGCCGAGTCGCTTGACGAGCGCCTCGTTGCGCCGGAATGAGTCCCAGAGCTGCTGCGTCATGCCGTCGGGGCCGGCGTAGTCGATGTCGAAGCCGCGGGTCTTCGCGAACGTGACGAACGCGGGATCCTCCTGCGCGCGCTTGGCCGCGTCGTGCACGGCCTGCACCACCGCGGCGGGCGTGCCCTTCGGCGCGATCAGGAGGTAGTAGACGCCCATCGTGATGTCCCAGCCGAGCTCGCGCGCCGCCGGCGCGTCGGGGAAGAGGGGGAGCCGCCTCGGCTCGAACGCCAGGAGCACGCGGGCCTTGCCTGCCTGGACGTGCGGCAGGACCTCGGAGGGGTGGAGCATCGAGGCTTCCACGTGACCGCCGAGGAGCGCGGGGAGGGCCTCGGCGTTACCGGCGAACGGCACGTGGGTCAGGTCCACGCCGGCGCGGCCCTTCAGCTCCTCGAGATTCAGGTGGAGGATCGTGCCGACGCCGGGGCTGGAGACGCGGAACTTGCCCGGCGCCTGGCGGGCGGCGGCGAGGAATTCCTGGGCGCTCTTCCAGGGCGCGTCGGCGCGGACCGCGAGCACGATCGCCAGGTTCACGAGCTTGATCACCGGCGCGTACGTGTCCGGGCCCTTGTAGGGGAGGTCGGTGAGATGCGGCTGCACGGTGAGGACCGCGACGGCGCTGATGCCGAGCGTGTAGCCGTCGGGCCGGGCCTGCACCGCCTCCGCGTTGCCGATCGTCCCCGCCGCGCCCGGGCGGTTCAGGACGACGACCGGCTTCGGGAACGTCTTTTTCATCGCCTCGCCGAGGGCGCGCGCGACCGTGTCCATCGCGCCGCCCGCGGGGAACGGGCAGATCAGCGTGACGGAGCGCTCGGGATACTCGGCGGCGGCCGGCGCCGCCGCGAGGAGCAGGAGAAGGACGGCCAGCGTGCGGATCATTGGTAGCGGGGTCCGCGAGGCCGGCTTGGCCCGTGGGTGGCCTGAGAACGGCGCGCGTCGCTCATTTCTTGAGCATCCCGAGGCGCTTGAGGATCTCGGTGTGCGCCCTGTATTCCTTCCAGAGATCGGCGCGCAGCTTGTCGCCCGGGCGGTAGTCCACGCCGATCCCGCGCGCCTTCGCGATGTTCACGAACGTGGGCTCCTCCATCGCCGCCTTCGCGGCGTCGTGGATATACTTCACGACCGGCGCCGGCGTCCCCTTGGGCGCCATGAGCAGGAACCAGACGCCGTTGGCCACCTCGTGGCCCAGCTCCGTCGCCGTCGGCGCGTCGGGGAAGTACTCGTGGCGCTTCGGCTGGAAGACGGTGAGCACGCGCATTCTCTTGGCGTCGACGAGCGGCCGCACCTCGCCCGGCTGGGCGACCAGCGCGTCGATGTGGCCGCCGAGCAGCGCGGGACTGCTTTCCCCCCAGCCGGCGAACGGCACGTTGGTGGCGCTGATGGCGGCGAGCCGCTTCAGCTCCTCGTAGTTCAGGTGGCTGGAGGTCCCCTCGCCCGGATAGCCGACCTTGAACTTGCCCGGATTCGCCTTGGCCGCCGCGATGAACTCCTGCGCCGTCTTCCAGGGCGCGTCCGCGCGCACGCTCAGGAGCGGATAGTAGGCGATCACGTTCACGATCGGCTCGTAGTCGTCGGGCGTCTTGTACGGGAGGTCGCTCATCTGGGGCTGGATGACCAGGGTCGAGAGCGGCGTCAGGATGATCGTGTACCCGTCGGGCTTGGCCTGCACGGTCTCCGCCACCGCGATGGCGCCGCCGGCGCCGGGGCGGTTCACGATGGCGATCCCCCTGGGGAACTTCTTCTTCATCCCCTCGGCGAGCGGGCGCGCCACGATGTCCACCATGCCGCCCGCCGGGTAGCCGGCGATCATGGTCATCGGCCGCTCGGGGTACTGGGCGGCGGCGGGCACGGAGAAGCCCATGAGCACGAGCAGCGTGAGCGCGATCCTGAGCATCGTTGCCTCCTTCGGAAGTGGGGCGACTCTAGCACGCGCAGTGGCTCGTGGGAATGGGGGTATACTCGCCCCATGTCACTCCCGAGGCCGGTCGAGACGCTGTGGAGCGAGCTGCAGGCGGCGCGCGCCAAGGTCCTGAAGGAAGTCGAGGGACTCTCGCAGCGCCAGGCGGACTGGAAGCCGGGCGAGAAGGACTGGTCGGTCGGCGAGATCATCGACCACCTGACGATCGCCGAGATCGCGACCGGCAAGCTGACCACCAAGCTCGTGCGCGAGGCCGAGGCGGCGGGCGCGCTCGCCCCGTTCCCCGCCGATCTCGTCGCGTTCACGTCGCTCCCGTCCGGTCCGCCCGGCACGGCCGACGCGCCGCAGGTGGTCTGGCCCGGCCACGGCAAGCCGATCGGCGAGGTCGTCGCCACGATGAAGGCCGCGCGCGAGCGGAGCCGCCAGTCGATCGAGAGGCTCGCCAGCGTGGATCCGCGCCCCCTCCGCTTCGAGCACTTCCGCCTGGGCGACCTCGACCTCTCCCAGTGGTGGCAGCTCCAGGCGTGGCACGACGGGCTCCACCTCGACCAGATCCGCGAGGTCAAGCGCGCGCCGGGGTTCCCGACCCTGTGAAGGTGATCCTGCGCAACCCCCGGCGCGAGGTCGAGGTGACCGGTGGGCGCCGCGTGAAGGACGTCCTGCGCGAGCTCGACGTCATCCCTGAGACCGTGCTGGTGATCCGCGGCGACGATCTGATCACGGCCGACCAGGTCGTGCGCGACGACGAGACGATCGAGCTCCGGCCCGTGATGAGCGGAGGCAGCGCAGCGTGAAATGCCGGAAGTGCGGCGACGCGGCCGTCCTCGAGCTGCGCCGGCACAACGCCGCGTTCTGCGCGTCCGACTTCCTCGAGTTCTTCCGCAACCAGGTGAGGGAGGCGATCCGTAAGTTCCGCATGTTCGGGCGGGACGAGCACGCGCTCGTCGCCGTCTCGGGCGGCAAGGACTCGCTCGCCCTCTGGGACGTCCTGATCGCGGAGGGCTATCGGACGACCGGGCTCTACCTCGACCTCGGGATCTTCGACTATTCCGTGGAGTCGAAGGCCAAGTGCGAGACATTCGCCGCCGCGCGCGGCGTGCCGTTGCTCGTCGTGGCCGTCGCCGAGGAGGTGGGCGCGCCGGTCCCGGTCATCCAGGCCGTCACGCGCCGGCCGCCCTGCTCGGGCTGCGGCCTCTCCAAGCGCTACCTCATGAACCGCGTGGCGCTCGAGCGCGGCATCCCCGTCGTCGCCACCGGCCACAACCTCGACGACGAGGCGGCGACGCTCTTCGGCTCGGTCCTGCACTGGCAGATGGACGCGCTCCCGCGCCAGTCGCCCGCGCTCCCGTCCAGTCACCCGAAGCTCGTCCGGCGGGTGAAGCCGCTCTACCGGCTCTCCGAGCGCGAGACCGCGGCGTACGCCTTCTTGCGGCGGATCGACTACATCGTCGAGGAGTGCCCGTTCGCGAAGGGCGCCACGTCCATCACGCACAAGGAGATTTTGAGCCGGCTGGAGGACGTCTCGGCGGGCGCCAAGCACAATTTCCTGTTCGGCTTTCTCGAGAAAGCCCGGGCGGCGTTCGAGCGCGCAGAGCCGGTCGTCCTCAACGAGTGCGTCCGCTGCGGCCAGGTCACCACCGGGACGCTCTGCGCCTTCTGCAAGCTCGCCGACCAGGTCAAGCGCCGGGCCTGACGCCTCCGCTGTCTCGCCATCTTCGCGCCTGCCTCGAGCTGGCCGCCGCGATGGCGATCGTCGGCAGCTCCATGGTCGTCGGCAAGCTCGTCGTCGCGCGAGTGCCGGTCTTCCTGATCGGCGGCCTGCGGCTCGCGTTCGCCTGTCTCGTCCTGGTGCCGGCGCTGCTCCTGGTCGAGCGCGGCCTGCCGCGGCTCTCCCGGCGCGACCTTGCGGTGCTCGCGCTGCAGGCCTTCACGGGGATCTTCGTCTTCACCGCGCTGCTGCTCTACGGCCTCACGCTGACCGGCGCGGCGGCCGCGGGGATCGTCACCAGCACGACCCCGGCGATGGCGGGGGCGCTCTCGGTGCTGCTCCTGGGCGAGCGCCTGACGCAGGCGCGCGCGGGCGGGATCGCGCTCGCAGTGCTCGGCATCCTGGCGATCAACCTCGGAGCGCCGGGCGCGGCGGAGGCCGAAGGGTCGAACCCGGTGCTGGGCAACCTCCTCGTCTTCGGCGCCGTCGTGGGCGAGGCGCTCTTCATCGTCTGCGGCAAGGTGGCGGCGGCGCGCGTCGCGCCGCTCACCGCCGCGACGACGATCGGCGTGCTGGGGCTCCTGATGTTCCTGCCGTTCGCCGCGTGGGAGGCCGCGCGCTTCGACTTCGCGCGCGTGACCCTGGCCGACTGGGCGGCGCTCGCCTACTACGGCCTCGTCGTCACCGTCCTGGCCTTCGTCCTCTGGGCGCGGGGCCTCGCGGTCGTCCCGGCGAGCACCGCGGCGGCGTTCACGGCCGTCCTGCCGGTGAGCGCGGTCCTCCTCTCGTACGCGCTTCTCGGCGAGCCCTTCCGGTGGGCCCACGTGATCGGCGGCGCCTGCGTCATCGGCGGGATCGGGCTGCTGGCGCGGGAGCGCGCGTAGCTCCCGCGCCGCGCCCCTCGCTAGCGCACCAGGTTGGAATGAGGCGTTCATGCTGAGCGGCGTGCGCCGGCCGCGGCAAGCAGATTGCGTCTATCGACGGGCCCCGATAAGATGAACCGGCGTTCAGTCATCGCAAGGAGGCCGTCATGAGAGACGCCGTCATCGTTGGAGCCGTGCGCAGCGCCGTGGGACGGAAAGGCGGCAAGCTCTCAGCCGTGCGGCCCGACGACCTCGCCGCCCACGTCCTGAAGGAGCTGGTCGCCCGCGTCAAGGTGGATCCGACCGAAGTGGAGGACGTGATCCTCGGCTGCGTGGACCAGCTCGGCGAGCAGGGCTTCAACATCGCGCGGAACGCGGCGCTGATCGCGGGCTTCCCGCTGGATGTCTGCGGCACGACGCTCGACCGCATGTGCGGCTCCGGGCAGCAGGCCGCCAACTTTGCCGCGATGGGCGTCATGTCGGGGCAGTACGACTGCGTCGTGGCCGGCGGCGTCGAGCACATGACGCGCGTGCCGATGGGCTCGAACGCGATGGGCCCGGGCGAGGGGCCGCTCTCGCCGAAGCTCCAGGAGCGCTTCAACATCGTCCCGCAGGGCATCTCCGCCGAGATGATCGCCGAGAAGTGGGGCCTCAAGCGCGGGGAGCTCGACGAGCTCGCCGCCCGGAGCCACGAGAAGGCCGGGCGCGCGATCGCCGAGGGGCGCTTCAAGCGCGAGATCGTGCCGGTGACGCTCCCGGACGGCGCGGTGTTCGACACCGACGAGGGCGTCCGCGTCCCGGTGAACCGCGACAAGATGGCCT
>JBBTPF010000066.1:0-3493 GCA_038066295.1 Candidatus Methylomirabilota bacterium
GAAGCGGTACTTGAAGCCGCCGTCGCGCCGCGCGAGCCCCGCGCGCGCCAGGTGGGTGAGCAGCGCCGGGTCCGCGCGCGTCTCTTTCGGCAGGAGGCGAAAGGACCGGACGGCGGCCTCGACGCTCGGGTGGAGCCGCGGCGGGCGGCGCTCGTGCATACGGTTGACGCGCTCCGGCGGCAGCGCGGGCCGCGAGTCGACGATCGCGAGCGCGCTGACGCGATCGGGGTGCCACCCGGCGAAGGCCATCGCGTTGTGGCCGCCCATCGAATGCCCCACGAGCGCCATCCGCCGCCAGCCGAGCCGATCCATCAGCGTCAGGAGATCGGCGGCGAAGTCCTCGGTCGCGTACGCGGCCGGCCTGGGCCAGTCGCTCTCGCCATGCCCGCGCTGGTCGAGCGAGACCACGTGGAACCGGTCGGCGAAGGCGGGCGTGACGAGATCGAACCAGTGGGCGTGGGCGGCGCCGCCGTGCAGGAAGCAGAGGGCGGGGCGGCCCGGCGCGCCCGACTCGAGCAGGTGGAGGCGCAGGCCGTCCGCCGGGACGACGCGCGACGTCGCGGTCTCGCAGCCGAAGCGCCGAGACGACATGCGCAGAATTGTACCCGCAGAAGTTTTTTCTTGGCGCGCCCTGACGCGAGCAGTATTGTCGGATCAAGAGCGATGCACGACGCGCCAGGGCCCACCGCCGGACGACGACACCTCCTGGACGGCGGGTTTGCGCTCCTCCTGCTGACCGTCGCGATCGTGACGGGTCACCTCATCCTGGCGCCCGCCGATCTCCGCGCCACGCCCCTGGCCCGGCCCCCGGCACCCCCGGTGCTGCGCCCGACGCTCGAGCGGCCCCAGCCGGTAGGGGATCCGGCCTGGCCCGCCACCATCAGCGGCCGGGTCCTCGACGCGAGCCGCCAGCCGATCGAGGGCGCCTCCGTGGTGACCGGCGGCGGCGAGCACTTCACGCGCGAGGACGGCACGTTCGCGATCGAGGGGGCGCCGCGGAGCATGCCTCTCCTCGTCAAGACGCCCGGCTTCGAGAAGGTCGCGGTCGCGCCGCGATCCGGCCCCGTCGAGGTGGTGCTGAAACCGCACGTCAAGAAGGCCGCCTACCTCACCTACTTCGGCGTGGGCGACCGCGGCATCCGGAATCGCGTCCTCGACATGACCGCGCGCACCGAGCTGAACGCGGTCGTCATCGACGTGAAGGGCGACCGCGGCTGGATCGTGTACCGCACGGAGATTCCGGAAGCCCTCGAGGCGGGCGCCCAGGGCCCGGGCACGCTGCGGGACTTCGACGCGCTCATGGCCGAGCTGAAATCGCGCGGGGTCTACACGATCGCGCGCATCGTCACCTTCAAGGACAACGTGCTCGCGCACCACCGTCCCGAGCTGGCGATCATCGACACGCGGACCGGCCGGCCGTGGACCGACAACGAGCGGCTCGCGTGGGTGGATCCGTTCCGCGAGGAGGTCTGGCGCTATAACCTCGCGATCGCCCGCGAGGCCGTCCGCCGGGGCTTCGACGAGGTCCAGTTCGACTACGTCCGGTTCCCGACGGACGGCCGCCTCGGCGCCGCCCGCTACTCGAAGCCGAACACCCGGGAGACGCGCCTGCCGGCCGTCGCGGGCTTCCTCGAGCGCGCGCGCCGGGAGCTGGGCCCGATGGGCGCGTTCGTCGCCGCCGACGTCTTCGGCTACACCGCGTTCAACGACAACGACACCGACATCGGCCAGCGGATCGAGGAGCTGACGCCCCACCTCGACTACGTCTCGCCGATGGTCTATCCGTCCGGCTACCACCGCGGCATCCCCGGCTACCGCAACCCGGTCGAGCATCCCTACCAGGTCGTCTTCGAGAGCGTCCGCCTGATCCGGAAGCGTGCCGCCCACGCGCGCGTGCGCGTGCGGCCGTGGCTGCAAGACTTCCGTGACTACGCGTTCGACCGGCGGCCGTTCGGCGTCGCGGAGATCCGGGCGCAGATGAAGGGCGCCGACGATGCCGGCGCGGCGGGCTGGATGCTCTGGAATCCGCGGAACGACTACACGGCCGACGCGCTGCGGCCGAAGGAGACGCTCGCCGCCAAGTGAGGCTCCTCCTGGTCCTCGTGCTGATCCTGACCGCGGCGCTGCTGTTCGTCTCGCTCGCCTCGGCCGCCGAGCTCCCGGCCAACGAGCTGGGCCGCGTCATGATCCTCGAGTACCACAAGATCGACTACCCGGAGGAGCGCTGGACCCGCACGCCGGAGAACTTCCGCCGGGACCTCGAGACGCTCTACGCGCGCGGCTACCGGCTGGTGAGCCTGGGCGACCTGCTCGACGGCCGCATCGCGGTCCCGGCGGGCACGACGCCCGTGGTCCTCACCTTCGACGACTCCTCCCCCGGCCAGTTCCGCTACCTCGAGCGGAACGGCGCGCTCGAGATCGACCCGAAATGCGCGGTCGGGATCCTCGAGGCGTTCGCGCGCGAGCGCCCCGACTTCGGGCGCGCCGCGACGTTCTTCGTCCTGCCCGCCGCGGACCCGCCGAACCGGCTCTTCAACCAGCCCGCCCACGAGGGCCGGAAGCTCCGCTACCTCGCGAGCCGCGGCTACGAGATCGGCAACCACACGCTCTGGCACGCGAACCTCGGCCGGTACGACGAGGCGACCGTGCGCGCGCAGCTCGCGGGCGCGCAGCAGTGGATCCAGCGGCACGTCCCGGACTACCGCCCGCGCACGCTCGCGCTCCCGCACGGCGTGTACCCGAAGGACGTGAGCTGGGCGCTGCGCGGCGCGGCGAAGGGCGTGACGTACAGCCACGACGCGATCCTGATGGTGGCGGGCGGCGCCGCCCCCTCCCCGTTCTCGCGGGCCTTCAATCCGGTGCGGCTGCCGCGGATCCAGGCGGTCGAGACCGAGCTCGCGAGCTGGCTCCGCCACTTCGCGCAGCGCCCGCAGGAGCGCTTCGTGAGCGACGGCGATCCCGACGCGATCACCGTGCCCGCCGGATCGCAGGACAAGGTCCGGAGCAACCTCCGCAACGTCCGCGTGGCAGCGAGGCCCTAGCCGTGGAGGCCACGATCGTGAATAACCCCGGGGAACGGCGGAAGTTGGGCTAGCGATACATGAGATACGACGCGCGCCGGTTCAAGAAGCTGCTGCGGTCGGTCTCCGCCCAGGTGACGAGCCGGGCCAGGACCTCCCCCCTGAGAAAGGCCCACATCGTGGACCGATTCACGAGGAGGTCCTGGATGCTCTCCGGCCTGAACTGGTCGCGATGACGCGCGCGTAGCTCGCGCGCGAGCGCGAGCGCGACCGTCACCGGGCGGATCGCCTCCCGGTCGGTGACGGTGAGCCGCACGCCGCCGCACTCGACGCGCGCGTAGCGGTCGGCGGCCGGCGTGAACCGCGCCGGCTCGAAGCGCACGCCCGGGAGACGCAGCCGGTTCAGGCCCTCCGCGAGCGCGTTCGGCTCGACCCATGGCGCGCCGACGACCTCGAACGGCGTGTCCGTCCCG
>JBBTPF010000067.1:0-4223 GCA_038066295.1 Candidatus Methylomirabilota bacterium
GGAACCAGCCGAGGCTGTTGGTGAGGCGCCCGATGTTGAAGGCGAGGTTGTGCTCGCGCGCCTTCGCCAGGCCGTCGTTGATGACGGCGAGCCCCTCGCCGTACTCGCCGAGGGCGACGTGGGCGAGGCAGCGGACGAAGATCGCGACGTTCTCAAAGTACTGGTCGTGGATCTCCACCGCCGCCCGCTCCGCCCGCTCGCTCAGCAGGAGCGCCCGGCGGTAGTCGCCGCGCCAGTTGGCGGACAACCCTAGGTACATCACGCTCCGGGAGGTCGTGTCCCTGAAGCCGTGCGTCTCGCCAATCCTGATCGACTCCTCGAGCTTGCGATCCGCCTCGACGAGATTCCCGTCAATCTGGTCCAGCATCCCGAGCAGGCCGACGCTCTTGGCGAGGACGTGCTGGTCTCCCGTCTCCCGGCCGATGACGTACGCCTCCTCCGCTGCACGCCTGGTCTGGGGAACGTGCGCGGCCGACAGTGTCGCGAAGTGCGCGAACCCGAGATCGGCGAGCGCCAGTCCCTCCGCCCGGCGGTCTCCGAGCGTCCGGGCCAGCGCGAGCATCTTCTCCAGCTCGGCGATCGCATCCTCATGCCGCGCCAGCACCTCCCAGAGGCGGCTCCGCCGCTCGTAGACGTCCATTGTTCGCGCCGGCGGAATGGCTTCCTTCGCATGGGCGGCCGCCTCGAGAGCGCGCGCGTAGAAGTCGAGGGCCGTCTGGTTGGCGTAGGCGTCGCCCGCCCGGTCGCCCGAGCGCAGGAGGTACTCGAACGCCTTCGCCCACTCCTCCCCCTGCGAGAAGTGGTGGGCCAGCTCCTCGTAGTGGTCGGCGAGGCGATCGGTGTACAGCTCTTCGATCGCGGCTCCGACCGCGCGGTGCAGCTCACGCCGGCGCTCCTTCAGCAGGGCGTTGTACGCGACGTCCTGGATCAACGCGTGCTTGAAGATGTAGGCGGGTTCGGGGAGCAGCCCCAGCTCGTACACGATCTCGAGCCGCTTGAGCTCCGACAGGAGCCCCTCCAGGCGGCCCTCGAGGCCGGCCACGCGTTGCAGGAGTCTCACGAGGAACTGCCGGCCGATCACGGAGGCGAGCTGGACCGTGCGCTTGCCGTCCTCGCCGAGGCGATCGAGCCGCGCCATGATGATCCCCTGGATCGTGTCCGGGACGCTCACGCCGGCGATCTCCTGGACAAGCCGCCAGCCCCCGTTCTCCCGGCGCAGCACACCGAGGTCCAGAAGGGTCTTCGTGACCTCCTCGATGAAGAGCGGCACGCCCTCGGCCTTCTGCATGAGCGCCGCCTTCAGCTCGTCGGGGAGCCGCTCGGCACCGAGGACCCGGCCTGCCATCGCGAGCGCCTCGGACTCCGACAGCGTGTGCAGCGCGAGCGAGGTGTGGAAGCTGCGCGTCCCGAACGGCGAATCGTACCCGACACGGTGGGTCAGGATCGCCATGAGCGGCACCCCCGCCACCGAGTCCATCATCGAGGCCAGATACTCCTCGGTGCTCGAGTCCACCCAGTGCAGGTCCTCGAAGACGAGCACCAGTGGACGCAGGCGCGCGCCCCGAAGCGAGAGGGCGCGGGTGGCCTCGAAGATCTTACGCCGCCGCACGGCGGCGTCCATCACGGGCACCGTCGGGTCCCCGGCATCGACGGCGAGGAGGTAGCGGAGGTACGGGATGTGCGGCTCCAGCTCGCCCATCCGGCGCATCCCGTGCTCGACCTTGGCGATGATCTCGGGCTCGCCGTCGAACTCCTCGATGCGGAAGTTCTCGCGGAGCTGGTCGATCAGCGGCAGGAAGGGGATCGTCTGGCCGAACGACACGCACTGGCCCTCGAGCCAGGTCATGCTCTCGCCCGCGTCCACCAGCGCGCGCCGGAACTCGAGGAGCAGCCGCGATTTCCCGATGCCGGCGTCCCCGGAGATGAACACGACCTGCCCGCGGCCGCCCTTCGCCTCGCCGAACCGTTCGAGCAGCGTCTGCAGCTCGTGCGAGCGCCCGATGAGCGGGGTGAGGCCGCGCTCGATCGCCACCTCGAGCCGCGAGCGCCGCCCGCGCGGCCGGAGCACCTCCCAAGCCTGCACCGGCGCGCGGCCTTTCACCTGGACCTCGCCGAGGTCGAGCGTCTCGAAGTAGCCGCCGATCGTCTTGTGCGTCTGGTCCGTGACGACGACGCTCCCGGGCCGTGCCGTCTGCTGCATCCGCGCCGCGAGGTTGGTCGTGTCGCCCACGGCGGTGTAGTCCATCCGGAGGTCGTCGCCGATGCGGCCGACGACGACGGGGCCGGTGTTGACGCCGATGCGCATCTGGAGTCCGCGGCCGCCCTGCGCCTGGAGCTCCCGGCTGTAATCGCGCAGCGCGCGCTGGATTCCGAGCGCCGCGTGCACCGCCCGGCGCGGGCCGTCCTCGTGGGCGATGGGCGCGCCGAAGAGCGCCATCACCCCGTCGCCCGTGTACTGGTTGATCGTGCCCTCGAACCGATGCACCTCCGCGGTGATCAGCTCGAAGCAGCGGTCGATGATCCGGTGGACCTCCTCCGGGTCCATCTTCTCGGCGAGCGTCGTGAAGCCGGCGACGTCGGCGAAGAGCACGGTGACCTGTCGCCGCTCGCCCTCGATCGCCGAGCGCGACTTGAGGATCTTCTCGGCGAGGTGCTTCGGCGTGTAGGACGGCTGGGGGCTCCGGTACTCGGCCGCCGGCGGCGGCTGAGGCGCCGCGATCGGTGGCTGCGGCGGCCGGCCGGCGGGTGGCGAGCCCGGCCGCGCCTCGACGAGACGGTGGCCGCAGGCGCCGCAGAACCGGGCCTCGGGGCGGAGCGCAGCGCCGCAGCTCGGGCAGGCGGCCTCCAGCGCGGCGCCGCACTGGTCGCAAAAGCGGTTCTGGGCCGGATTCTCGGCCCGACAGCTCGGGCAGAGCATGGCGTTCTTATACCGAGACGGGCCACCGTTTGCCACAGGAATCTAGTGCTGATTATTCATGAACGGTCCTCGTGGAGACGGACGGTGGCACGAGGAGAGCGGTTCCGGGAGGGTTGACGAGACCCGTTCCCGCCGCGTGGCCGCGGATTCCGCGCGCAGGATGGAGCCCAGCCGCGACGGGACGCGCGGGCCGCCGACCGCGTGGTCGAGCGACCCCTCCCGGGGCCGCGCTCCTCGCGCCACCGTCCGACCCGCGTGTGCGGCGGTCATGCCATGAATAACCCAGCCTCGTGCGTGTTTCGGAGACAATGGCCGGCGTGAAGGTGCTCGTCTACGCGCTCGTCCTCACCGGCGGCTTCCTCCTCGCGAGTCTCCTGAGCTTCTGGATCGCCGTGCGCCCGCCGCGCATCGCCATCCCGCTTCACCCGAAGGACTTCCGCCTCGCCGTCGAGGAGGTGACGATCACCGCCGAGGACGGCGTGCGCCTCGCCGCCTGGCTCGTCCCGCGCCCGGGCGCCCCCGCGGTCATCCTGCTCCACGGCTACCCGGCCGAGAAGGCCGACATGCTGCCGATCGCCTCGGGGCTCGCGTCCCGGTTCACCGTGCTGCTCGTGGACCAGCGCTACTTCGGCCGGAGCGAAGGGCGCGCGACCACGCTCGGCGTCAAGGAACGCCAGGATCTCAAGCGCGCCATCGACTTCCTCGCGGCGCGCGGGTTCCACGCCGTCGGCGTCTTCGGCTTCTCACTGGGCGGCGCCGTGGCGCTGCTGACGGCCGCCGAGGACCCGCGGATCAAGGCGGTCGCAGCCTACTCGCCGTTCGCCGATCTCCGCATGCTGGGCCACGAGCTCTACGGCTGGCTCTTCGTGCTGAAGTACCCGTTCGTCGGGATGCTGCGCGTCTGGTCCCGCGTGTTCCTCGGCCACGACATCACGCGACCGGCCCCGGCCGAGGCGGCCGCGCGCCTGACCATCCCCGTGTGGCTCATCGCGAGCCGGGAGGACGAGCAGATCCCCTTCCGCCACGCCGAGCGCCTCCGCGAGGCGCTCGCGACGAACCCGCGCGCGGAGTTCGAGTTCATGGCGCGCGGCCGCCACGGCGAGATGCCGCGGGATTTCGAGGCGCGCCTGGCGCGCTTTTTCCTGCTATACGTGAAGTGACATGGAGCACGCCTGGGCCGACGTGAACGGAATCCGCCTGCACTACGTGACGGAGGGCCGCGGCCCCCTCATCGTGTTCCTCCACGGCTTCCCCGAGTTCTGGTACGAGTGGCGGCGCCAGCTCGCGGAGTTCGGGCGCGATCACC
>JBBTPF010000068.1:0-6689 GCA_038066295.1 Candidatus Methylomirabilota bacterium
CAGGACTACGGCGCCGGCTCGACCTACGTGGGAGGCCCGATCGACGTCGAGGCGCTCCGCGACCACCGGGCGCGCGCCCAGTGGGACAACTACCTGAAGGACCTGCGCACCGAGCTCTACCAGATCGTCTACGAGCAGCCGATCTACCCGAAGAACCTCTATCTCAAGCGCGCGCCGATGAAGCACGCCGAGTACCGCGAGAAGGTCATCAAGCGTCAGATCAAGCTCATGCACGACCGCGGAATCTGGAAGAAGCCCGAGCGCTGACGCCGCGCGTCACTGCGGCGCCGGCGGCATGGCAGTTTGCCGGGGCATCGGGCGCGCTGCCCTGCACCCGTGCCGACCCCGTCATCTAACTGCCTGATTTCCGGAAGGTCGGCTTCTGGCATGACCTCTGCTTGACAGCACGCAGCAGAAGTAAACGACCGGACGGGGCCTCAAGGCGCCCTAGAGGTGATGCGATGACGATGGACCTCTGGTACGACCTGGCTGCGCGAGAGCTTCCCGACCTGGACGAAGAGATGATCGAAAAGCTCGAGCTCGTGGAGGTGGCCCATCACGCTCCCGAGGCCGAGCGCGAGGCGGCGGGGGCGGTCGACTTCTTCTAAGGCCTGCGCTACCGAAGTCCTCCCGCATCGCCGCGATTCCGGCCCAGCAGCCCGGTCATCGCGGCGGCCACACGGTCGCAGTCGGCCGCGTCCAGCGCCGACGTCCTGACAGCGAGCGGCTCGACGTGGCGGGCCCACGGCTGCCAGTCGAGGTTATCCGCGGTGAAGAGCACGACCGCCGCCACGCCGAGCGCCGCGGCGAGGTGGCTCACTCCCGAGTCGTTTCCCAGATAGGCGGTCGCACAGCGCAACATCCCCGCGAGAGCCGGAAGCGACGGCTCCTTCAGCACGATCGTCGACCCGCGGAACCTCGCCTCGAGGGCGGCGACCGCCTCGGGATCGGCGGGTCCCTGGTGGACCGCGAGCGTGATGCGCTCCGGCGCCGCCACCAGCCGCTCGAGGACCGCGGCGAACCCCTCGGCGGACCAGCGCTTGGCGATCCCGCCGGCTCCCGGGTGAACCACGACGAGCTGCGTGTCGCCGTCCCATCCGGCATCGCGCAGCCCTCGCTGGCCCTCTTCCACGAGCCGCGCCGGCACGGGCACCGGCGTCCGCCAGCGGTCGGCTCCGTCGAGTGACTCGCCGACCGTTGCGACCAGGTGCTGCCAGACGGGTTGCCCAGCCTCCGACGACGGCGCGACGACGGCGTCGGGGACGAGAGCCCGGAGCCGCGCGACGAAGCCCGGGTCTCGCGCGCCGAACCACGACACCACGCGCCGGAATCGCGCGAGCGGAGCCACACGCTCCTTTCTCAGGCCACCTACGGCAGACCCGGCCTCGCGGTCCCCGCTACAAAAGAGGAGTGGCTCCGCATCGCCACGTTCAATATTTTCTTCTCTAAACAGCGCGTCGAGCCCGAGCGCGTCGAACGCGACCGCCCGGTCTACGAGGCCGAGCGCCCGGAGCAGGTCGCCGATCCTCGGCTGCGCGGCGAGCACGAGCGGGTCGTCGGGTCTCTCGTGCTTGAGCGCGCGAAGCGCCGGGATCGCGAGCAGGACGTCGCCCAGCGCCCCGGGGTGGATGACGAGCGTCAGGGGCGGAGGAGCGCGAGCACGGCGTCGTGGAGCCGGCCGTTGGTCGCAAGCGCCGTGCCGGTGTAGATCGTGGGCCGGCCCTCCCAGTCCGTGAACCGACCGCCCGCCTCCTCGACGAGGAGCCTCGGCGCCGCCAGGTCCCAGGGCTTCAGGTCCAGCTCGGCGTAGATCTCCACCTTGCCCTCGGCGACCAGGCCGTAGCCCATGTAGTCGCCGAAGCCGCGTTGCCGGTCGGTCGCGTCCACGAGCCGCACGAACCCGTCCCAGTGCGCCGTCTTCCTGACGAGGCCGAGCCCCGCGTGACAGAAACACGCGCCGGCGAGCCCCGCGATATCGGAGACGCGGATGCGCTCGCCGTTCAGGAAGGCGCCCCCGCCCCGGCGGGCGGTATAGAGGTCGCCGGTCACCGGGTTGTGGATCACGCCCACGGTGATCTCACCGCCCTCCTCGAGCGCGATCAAGGTCGCCCAGATCGGGATGCCCCGGACAAAGTTCTTCGTGCCGTCGATCGGGTCGATGATCCACCGCCGGTCCCTGGCGCCGCTGCCGCCGAACTCCTCGCCGAGGATCCCGCAGTCCGGGAACGCGCGGCCCAGGATCTCGACGATCGCCCGCTCGGCCTCGCGATCGGCCTGGGTGACCGGCGTGTCGTCCGCCTTCAGCGCGACCTCGAAGCCGCCGCGGCAGTACTTGAGCGCGATCCGGCCCGCCGCCCGCGCCGCGTCCACCGCGGCATCGAGCGCCCGCTGGCCCACCTACGTCGTCTCCTCCGCGGGAAAGGGCTCGCCGCGCTCCGCGAGGACCTTCGCGTACACTTCGAGCGCGTCGACGACCACCGGCATGCCGCCGTAGGTGACGATCTGGAAGATGACCTCGGCCACCTCCTGGCGCGTCGCGCCCACGTTGAGCGCCGCATGGATGTGCGCGCGCACCTCGTTGGGCCGGTGGAGCGCGGTGAGCGCGGCCACGGCGCACAGCTCGCGCTGCTTGTGCGAGACGACCTCGCGGCTGTACAGCACGCCCGTGAAGAAGAGCGACAGCTCGCGCGCCAGCCCCTTGTCGAACTTCTTCCACAGCTCGAACCCGGCGCCCCCCGGGAGCGTGTGGAACAGCATCTGACTGGTGCGCTTCGTGCGGGCCTTCAGCTCCGCGTCGTCCATGAGGGCCATGCGTATCTCCTTCAGATCTTCTCGAGGATGGCCACCAGCGCGTCGGGCTCGGAGAGCATGGGCCCGTGGGCGCAATCGAGGTCGATGGGCGTGACGCCGAGCCGCGCCGCGTACTCGGCGGCCTTCGCCGGCACGACCGCCGCGTCGCCGAGGCAGCGAACGTACGTCCGCGGCACGTTCATCGCGTAGAACCGCTGCATGTCCACGCGCTCCACCCACGGCCTGAGCGGCTGGGGCGTGAGCCGCGCGAGGGCGCCGCTCACGCGCGGGTCGCCGGCGGGCAGGTCGGTCATCCAGCGCGCGTGCTCGAGCACCGCCGGGTACTGCACGGCGCCGTTGCCCGCGGCGGCGAGCCCGCGCAGGAGGGCGCGGCCCGGCAGCGTGGTCTGGGTCTCGAGCAGGCTGGCCCCGTGCGGCAGCACGACGGCGGCGAGGAACACCAGGTGGGCGACGCGCGCGGGCACGCGCTCGGCGACCTTCGGGATGACGATGCCGCCCATCGAGTGGCCGACGAGGATCGCCCGGCTGAAGCCGGCGAGCGCGATCGCGTCGGCGACGGCCTGCGCGTAACCGCCGACGGACGCGCGCCGGCGTTCGTGGGCGCGGCGCCCGTGGCCGGGGAGGTCCACCGCGAGCGTCGTGTGGCCCGCCCGCTCGAGCCGGGCCTGGACGAGCTCCCAGCACCAGGCGCCGTGGCTCATCCCGTGGACGAACACGAATTCCTTCTTCACGCGTCGCTCCGGTCGAAGGACTTGCCCGCGATGCGCCGGCGCTCGTTCATGGTAACCTCCTCGGAGGGCGTCGCGCCGTCACATTAGCGCAGCCGAGGGGACCGCACAATGCTGAATCCGCACATCTTCCGCGCCTACGACGTGCGGGGGCTCGTCGGCACCGACATCACGCCCGACGTGTTCCTCCAGGTCGGGCGCGCCTACGGCACGCTCGTCCGCCGGGAGGGCGGCCGCCGCGTCGCGGTCGGCCAGGACAACCGGCTCTCCTCATCGGAGCTCAAGGCCGCCTTCGCCAACGGCGTGCGCGCCAGCGGCATCGGCGTCGTGGACATCGGCCTCGTGCCGACGCCGATGCTCTACTTCGCGACCGCGCACTGGAAGCTCGACGGCGGCGCCAACATCACGGGCAGCCACAACCCGATCGAGTACAACGGCGTCAAGATGGTTCACGCCGGCGCCGTGCCGCTCACCGAGGACGAGATCCAGCTCCTGCGCACGTTCGCGGAGCGCGGCGACTTCGAGCGCGGCGACGGGGCGCTCGACGCGCTGAGTCCACGCGACGATTACTTCGACACGGTGAGCCGCATCGTCCGTCCGGCCCGGCCCCTCAAGGTCGTCGTGGACGCCGGCAACGGCGTGGCCGGACTCTACGCGCCGGCGCTCCTGCGCCGCCTCGGCTGTGAGGTCGTGGAGCTCCACTGCGAGTCCGATGGCCGCTTCCCGAACCACCTGCCCGACCCGGAGGACGAGAAGAACGTCGTGGATCTCCAGGCGAAGGTGGTCGAGACGGGTGCGGATCTCGGCGTCGCCTGGGACGGCGACGCCGACCGCGTCGGCATCATCGACGAGCGCGGGGACCGTCACGAGGCCGACCTGGTCCTCGTGCTCCTCGCGCGCGACCTCCTGGCGCGCCACCCCGGCGCCAAGATCGTCTTCGACGTGAAGTCGTCGCAGTCGCTCATCGAGGACATCCGGAAGCATGGGGGCGTGCCCATCATGTGGAAGACCGGCCATTCCCACCTCAAGCGGAAGATGCGCGAGGACCGGATCCTCCTGGGCGGCGAGGTGAGCGGCCACATGTTTTTCGCCGAGAACTACTACGGCGTGGACGACGGGATCCTCGCGTCCTGCAAGATCGTCGAGATCGTCGCGCGGAGCTCCGAGCCGGCCTCCCGCCTCTTCGCCTCCGTGCCGCACCTCAAGGCCACGCCCGAGCTCAAGGCCCCCTGTCCGGACGGCGAGAAGTTCCGCGTGGTCGAGGAGCTGACGCGGGAGCTCAAGCAGCGCTACGAGACGATCGACATCGACGGCGCGCGCGTGCTCTTTGCGGGCGGCGGCTGGGGCCTCGTGCGCGCGTCCAACACGAACCCCTACCTCACGCTCCGGTTCGAGGCGCGGACCGACGCCGAGATCGCGGCGATGAAGCACGTCATCTACGGCGCGCTCCGCCGCTACCCGTTCGTCACGCTCCCCGACTGACCGACGCGCGTGGCGTAGGCTCGGCCGGAGGGCGGGGCGGGGGGCTCTCCGCGACCACGCTAGCCCGGATTATTCGCGAACGATCCGTGGAGGCGGACGGTGGCCCGCGGAGCGCGGCCTCGGGAGGGGTCGCTCGACCACGCGGCACGCGTGGTCCCGTGACCCCTCTCGCACGCGCCCGTCGGCTCCGGGCCCGCGGGGGCGGCATCCTGCGCCAGCCCCGCCCGCCACGCGCGGCGACCGTTCGTGAATAATGCAGGCTAGCTCTCGTTGCGCGAGCTCGGGCCGCTCGGTGGGAGCCGCGGCGACGCGTAGAAGCTACGGGTCGCGGAGAGCCCCCCGCCCCGCCCTCCGGCCGAGCCGCGCGCCGCTGCCGGCCGCCCGCGGTGGAACGCGCGGGGGCGATCAGCGCGTGCGGTCTTCGAGGATGAGGCGGACGGCGGAGACCACGTCGGGGGCGCGCTCGCAGTCGCGCTCGCCCCAGTGGCCTCCGGGGTCGAGGAGGATCGCGTCCATGCCCGTGGCGCGCGCGCCGCGGACGTCCACCGTGTAGAGGTCGCCGACGTAGATCGCCTCGGCCGGTATCACGCGGGCCCGCTCGATCGCGAGCGCGAAGATCCGCGCGTCGGGCTTCTCGACGCCGACCTCGAACGAGTCCAGGACGAAGTCGAGGTGGGACGCGAGCCCGAGCGCCTGAAGGATCGAGCGAACCGAGCCGTTGGAGTTCGAGATGACGGCCGCTGCGAGGCCGGCCTGTCGGACCAGGCGCAGCGCCGCGTCGGCGTGCGGGTCGGCGGTGTTCCAGAGGCCGACGGGCGGGTTGTAGGCGCGGCGCCACTCGACCATGGCGGCGATGATCCCTTCGTCAGCGATATCCATCGCCTCGAGGAGGTAGCGCACGTACCGGCCGGCGATCGACCGGCTCTCGGTGGACACGTCCGGGAACGACCGCGCGAACACGTCCTCGTCCAGGCGAACGCGCGCCCGCCACTCGGCGCGCTGGACTGCCGCCGGCGCCACGCTCACCCCGTGCCTGCCCAGCTCGGCGGCGATGTCGGCGTAGTTCATTCTCAGCAGCGTGTTGCCGGCGTCGAAGAAGACGGCGCGGATCACGCAGAGCACTGTACCGAACGCGCGGGCGGGCCTCAAAGAGTTCTCCTATCCGGTACACTGTCGGGGTGTTCGCTCTCGGGCTCGCCGTCCGGTGGCTCCATCTCGCCGCCTCTCTCGTCCTCGTCGGCGCCACGGCGCTGATGCTGCTCGCGGGCCGCTCCGACCGGCCCACGGCCCTGGGCTGGGAGAGGCGCATGCTCGTCCGGTCGCGCGCGCTCGCGGCGCTGGCGCTCGTCTCGGGGGTGGCGCTGCTCCTCTTCCAGACGGCGATCCTCGAAGGGCGCGCCGTCGCCGTCTTCGACCCGGCGGCCCTCGGCCGGGTGCTCTTCGAGACCCAGGGGGGCCGCGTGTGGCTCGTGCGCCACGGCCTGCTCCTCCTGCTGGCCGCGTTTCTCTCCGTCCGCTGGGGCGTGGACGAGCGCGCCGATTGGCGGGCGGCGCGCGGCGAGGCCCTCCTCCTCGGCGCCGTGGCGCTCGTCTTCGTCGGCGCGGCGGGCCACGCCGCGGCCGTCGAGCCCGGCGCCGTCCTTGCGATCGCCGTGGACGGCGTCCACC
>JBBTPF010000069.1:0-2052 GCA_038066295.1 Candidatus Methylomirabilota bacterium
CCAAGGAAGTCCACGACGTGGTCCAGCTCGAGGCCGAGCACCACATCCCGTTCGCGATCGACGAGGTGTTCCTCGACTACCACACGGTCAGCCAGCACGACGGCCAGCTGGATCTGATCCTCGTGGCCGTCAAGAAATCCAAGGTGCTCGAGTACGCGGCGGTGGTGGAGGAAGCGGGCCTGGTACCCGCCATCGTGGACGTGGACAGCTTCGCGCTCGGCAACCAGTTCGAGATCAACTTCCCCGAGGAGCAGGGCGAGGCGGTCGCGCTCATCGACATCGGCGCCTCGATCATGAAGACCAACGTCGTCCGCGGCGGCTCCACGATCTTCGCGCGCGACATCCCGTTCGGCGGCAACAACTACACGCAGGCCATCGCGCAGCAGCTCAAGATCCCCTTCGAGCAGGCGGAGGCCGCGAAGCTGGGCCGCGACGTCGGCGTCAGGTGGGAGGCGGTCGTCCCGGCGCTCGAAGCGGTGTCGCGGGAGCTGTCCCTCGAGGTGCAGCGCACGTTCGACTACTTCGCGTCGACGGCCGAGTCCGAGCGCATCGGGAAGATCGTCCTCGGGGGCGGCTGCGCGCTGCTCCCGGGGCTGAACGATTACCTGTCGTCCAACTGGGGCATCCCGGTCGAGCTGGCGCGGCCGTTCGAGCGGATCGAGGTCGATCCGGCCTACGCCGAAGAGGTCAACGCCGCCGGGCCGGCGCTGGCGGTCGCGGTGGGCCTGGCGCTCCGGCGGCCGGGAGACAAGGGCAAATGATCCGGATCAACCTCGCGCCCGAGCCGAAGCGGCGGCGCGGCCTCGGCTTCAAGCTCCCCACGCTCCCGAGCTTCAATCTCGGGTGGCTGTTCCTCATCGTCTATCTCGTCGCCGTCGTCGGGATCGGCGCCTACTGGTGGTCGCTGTCGAGCGAGGAGGCGGACCTGACGGGCAAGGTGGAGCGTGCCACGAAGGAGCTGGCGCAGCTCAAGGTGACGATCGGCCAGGGCAGCCAGGTGAGGGACCAGGCCGCGGAGCTCCGCAAGCGGCTCGTGGTGCTCGAGGAGCTCACGAAGGGCCAGACGCGCCCGATCCTGCTGGTGGACGCCTTCGCCAGCATGATCCCCGGCGACCTCTGGATCACGGGGCTCGAGGAGCGGGACGCGAAGCTCAAGGTGTCCGGGTCGGCGTTCTCGACCAGCGCGGTGGCGGACTTCATGGCGAAGCTACGCGCCTCCGGCAAGTTCAAGGACGTGGACATCCTGGTGTCCCGGCGCGACCTGGGCCGGCCGACCCCCCTGGTGACCTTCGAGGTCACCTGCCGCTTCGAGGGCTAGCATGGCGCTCCCGGCGCTCTTCGATCCGATCGTCAACGCCCCGAAGCCCCAGAAGATCGTCCTGGGCGTCACGGGGCTGGCCATCGCCGGCGCGGCGGCGTACTTCCTGCTGATCTCGCCGCTCGAGACCACGGTGGCGCAGCTCCGCACCCAGGAGGCGTCGCTCCAGCGCGAGCTCGTCCAGAACCGGGCGATCGTGGCCGATCTGGCGCGCTTCCGCAGGGAAGTCGTGGAGCTCGAGGCGCGCATCAACGTCCTCAAGGAGCGCCTGCCATCCGACCGGGAGATGCCGGCCCTGTACCGGACGCTCTCCGACGCGGGGACGCAGGCGGGGCTCGCCGTCTCCCTCTTCCAGCCGCGCGAGGCGCAGATCAAGGACTACTACGCCGAGATCCCGATCGTCGTGAACGCGGAGGGCTCCTACCACCGGTTCGGCGAGTTCCTGGAGCGCGTCGCCAGGCTCGCGCGCGTCGTGACGGTCGCGCAGATGAAGCTGTCCGCCGGGAACCGTCCGGGATTCCCGGTCCGCGCCGAGCTGACGCTCGCGACGTATCAGTACCGGCCCGTCGGATCGCCGAAGCCGGGGCCGAAGAGATGAGGGGGACGGGCATGGACGCGCGCTGGACGCTCGTCACCTCGATCGGCCTCGCGACTGTGCTGACGGCCTGTGGGGGCTCGCCGTCGCCCCCGCCCGCCCAGGCGCCGAAGCCCCCGGTCGCCGCCGCGCCGCAGCC
>JBBTPF010000070.1:0-1668 GCA_038066295.1 Candidatus Methylomirabilota bacterium
CGCTCCGTTCCGCCGGGAGCGAGGATATCGCCCGGCTTCTCGGCGCCCGGCACGCGGCTCATCCGGCAGTGGGTGAAGGACTACCGGCTCGACGGCGCGGTGATGCACCGGACGCGCTCCTGCCGCGCGGTGAGCTGGGGCCAGGTGCACATCAAGAACCAGCTCGCGGAGGAAGGCATCCCCTCGCTCATCATCGAGAGCGACATGGCCGATCCCCGGAGCTGGTCGCAGTCCGTCATCATGGGGCAGGTCCGCGGCTTCCTCGGCGCGGTGGAGGCGAGCAAGCGCGAGGCCGCCCGCGCCTGATGCCACCCGGGTCGGAGATCTGCGTCGCCGGGGTGGACGTCGGCTCCACCCTCACGAAGGTCGTCGTGAGGAACGGCGACGTCCTCGCGTCCGCCACCGACCGCACGCAGGTCGACTACGCGGGCGCCGCCGCGCGGCTCCTCGCCGGGACCCTGGAGCGGACGGGACGCGCGCCTGCGGACCTCGCCTACATCGTCGCCACGGGCTACGGGCGACGGCGGCTCCCCTTCGCCGACCGCGAGATCACCGAGATCACCTGCCACGCGCGGGGCGTCCGGGAGCTCTTCCCCGAGGCGAGGACGATCATCGACATCGGCGGTCAGGACGCCAAGGGCATCAAGCTCGCGGCGGGCGGCAAGGTCGTCAACTTCGCGATGAACGACAAGTGCGCCGCCGGCACCGGGCGCTTCCTCGAGGTCATGGCCGCCTCGCTCGGGCTGACCCTCGACGAGCTGGGTGCCAGGAGCCTCGGCGCCGCGGCGCCGGCGAGCATCTCGAGCGTCTGCACGGTCTTCGCCGAGCAGGAGCTGACCCAGCGGCTTGCCGAGGGGGTGCCGCTCGAGGACGTCCTCGCCGGGCTCCACGCCGCGCTCGCGAGCCGCGTCCACCGGATGGTGCGCGGTCTCCGGGTCGAGCGGCAGGTGATCCTGACCGGCGGCTGCGCGCTGAACCCCGGACTCGTCGGGGCGCTCGAGGAGCGCCTGGGAACGTCGGTGCTCACGCCGCCCGATCCGCTTCTCACCGGTGCCCTCGGCGCCGCCCTCCTCGCCGCCGAGGCCCTGGAGCGCGGCGAAACGCCGGCGACCGGCCAGCGCCTCGCCGAGCTGTCCGCCGCCGCGGCGGAGAAGGCGAGGCAGGACACCATCGAGGACGATGGGCGCAGGCGCGTCTTCTCCGTCCGGTCGAAGCCGCAGCCGTACCGCGCCGAGGGAGCGTTCGGCCTCCCGGCGTCTGACACGGCGGCCGGGGTCCTGCGCGGCGGCGTCGACGCGGGCGCGCTCTTCACCAAGGCGGTCGTCGTGGACCGCGAGCGGGCGGCCTTCGCCGTCCTCCGCTCCGAGGGCAACTACCGCCGGGTGGCGGAGGAAGCGCTCGCGGCCGCGCTCGGCGTCCTGGGGACGCCGAGGGAGAAGCTCGCCGCGGTCGCCGGGACCGGGCTCGGGGCCGCGAAGGCCTCGCTCGGGACCGAGCTCAGCGAGATCACCTGCCTCGCGACCGGCATCGCGCGGCTCTTCCCCGACGCGGCGCAGGTCATCGACATCGGCGGCCACGGCACCCGCGTGATCCGGCTCGGCCCGGGAGGCGCGGTCAAGGACTTCGCCGTCTCGGGCCAGTGCGCGGCGGGCAGCGCGCGGATCCTCG
>JBBTPF010000071.1:0-4853 GCA_038066295.1 Candidatus Methylomirabilota bacterium
CCACGCGGCGGGAACGGGTCTCGTCGACCCCTCCCGAGGCTGCGCTCCGTGTGCCGCCGTCCGCCTCCACGGGGACCGTTCGTGAACGCTGCGGGCTAGCGGAACTCCTCGGGCGTGATCCCGTACGCGAGAATCTTCCGGTAGAGCGTCTTCGGGTCGATCACGAGGAGCGCGGCGGCCTTGCCGCGGTGGCCGCCGACCTGGCGCAGCGTCGCAACGATGTGCGCGCGCTCCATGGCCTCGAGACTCCCGCCGGGCGATGCCGCCGCCGGCGCGGAAGTGCCCCGGACTTCCGGCGGGAGGTCCTCGGGCAGGATCTCCTCGCCATGCGAGAGGATCATGGCGCGGTCGATCGCGTGGAGCAGCTCGCGCACGTTGCCCGGCCACGCGTAGGCCTCGAGCGCGGCGACGGTGCGCGGGTGGAGCCGCTTCACGCCGTACGCCGCGGTGGCCGCGACGAAGTGGTTGGCCAGGAGCGCGACGTCCTCGGGACGCTCGCGGAGGGCCGGGAGCCTGAGCGCGATCGTGTTGATCCGGTAATAGAGGTCCTGGCGGAACTCGCCTGTCTTCATCGCCTCGGCCAGGTCGCGGTTGGTCGCGGCGACGAGCCGGATGTCCACCCGCCGGGGCCGGGTGCCGCCGACGCGGAAGAAGGTGCCGGTCTCGAGCGCGCGCAGGAGCTTCACCTGGCTGTCCGGCTCCATCTCGCCGATCTCGTCGAGGAAGAGCGTCCCGCCGTCGGCCAGCTCGACGAGGCCAGGCTTCGCGCTCACCGCGCCCGTGAACGCGCCCTTCTCGTGGCCGTACAGTTCGGACTCGAACACCTCGCGCGGCAGCGCCCCGCAGTGGATCGGCACGAAGGGGCGCTGGGCCCGCACGGAGCGCTCGTGGATGGCGCGGGCGACCAGCTCCTTGCCGGTGCCGCTCTCGCCGAGGATCAGCACCGCCGAGTCGGTGGGCGCGACCCGCTCGACGATCCGCAGCACGTCCTGCATCTCGGCGCTCCGGGTCAGGATGCCGCCGAACGGCTCCGCCCCCGGCGCGTGCGCGCGCAGGGCTTCGTTATCGCGGAGGAGCTGGCCCTTCTCCGCCGCCTTGCGGATGACGATGTCCAGCTCCTCGATCTTGGTGGGCTTCGTGAGGTAGTCGTAGGCGCCGAGCTTCATCGCCTCGACCGCGGTCGAGACCTCCTGGAAGCCCGTCATGACGATCACTTGAGGCTGCTCCGGAAGGCCCTGGAGCTCCCGGAGGACCTCGATGCCCTCCTTCTTCGGCATCTTCATGTCGAGGACGACGACGTCGTACGGCGTCTCCGCCATCCGCTCGAGGGCGGCGACGCCGTCCTCGACGCCGTCCACGTCGTGGCCCTTGCGCGCGAGCTCGCGAACCATCAGCTCGCGCAGGTTCCGCTCGTCGTCGGCGACGAGGACACGGATCTTCCGGCTCATCGCTCCTGCCCTCCGGCCGGCAGGACGACGCGGAACACACTGCCTTTCCCCGGCCGTGAGGTGACCTCGATCCGTCCGCCGTGGTCCGTCACGATGCCCTGGGCGATCGCGAGCCCGAGCCCGGTCCCCTGACCCGGCGGCTTGGTCGTGAAGAACGGGTCGAAGATGCACCCGACGATCTCGTCGGCGATCCCGGGCCCCTCGTCCTCGAACTCGACCTCGACCTCGCCGCGGCGGAGACGCGAGCGGAGTGTCAGCGTGCCGCGCCCCTCCATCGCCTCGAGCGCGTTCGCCGCGAGCCCGATGAACACCTGGCGCATCTGGCCCTCGTTGACCTCGCCGGGCGGGAGGGCGGGATCGAGCTCCGCCGCGAACCCGCTCTCGGCGAACCGGGACTGGTGCGACAGGAGCTCGGCGGCCTTGACCACGAGCGCGTTCAAGTCGGTCGGCGCGCGGCGGCTGCCCGGCTCGCGGACGAGCTGCAGGAGGCTCCCGGTGATCTCCTTGCAGCGGAACGCCTCTTCCTCGATCAGGCGGAGGTAGTGGGCGAAGTCGGCGAGCTCCGGCCCCTTCGCGAGATTTCCCTCACGCAGCCGCCCCTGGAGCGACTCCGCGCAGCCCGCGATCGTCGCGAGCGGGTTGTTCAGCTCGTGCGCGACCCCCGCCGCCAGCCGGCCGGCCGTGGTGAGCCGCTCGGTCAGGAGCATCTGGCGCTCGAGGCGCTTGGCCCGCGTGATGTCCTCCACGAGCACCACCGCGTGGGTCACGTGGTCGTCCGCCGACTCGAACGGCGCCGTCGTCAGCCGGAACATCTTCGCCTCGCCCGCGATCACGATCTCCTCCTCCGTGGCGCCGCCCCGCCCGGTCGCGAAGGCCCGCCGGAGGAAGGCCTCCACCGCCCCCCGCCTCTCGGGCGGGAACATGTCGGCGAGCGAGCAGCGCGCGCCGGGATCGCAGGCGAGCGCCCGCGCGCCCTCGCGGTTGGCCCGGACCACGCCGAGGTCCGTATCGAGCACGAAGAGGCCGAGGGGGAGCGTCTCGAGCACGACCTCCACGAACCGCTTCTGGGTGTCGAGCTCCCGCGTGCGCTCGGCGACCATCCCCTCGAGCTCCGTGTAGAGGCGCGCGTGCTCGAGCGCGATCGCCGCCTGGTCCGCGAGCGCCAGGAGCAGCTCCTCCTCCCCGGCCGAGAACGCGTGGACGTCCCGCCGGAACACGCTGATCGCGCCGATCGCGCGCTCGCCCACGCGGAGCGGCGCGGCCAGCATCGAGCGCAAGCCGCTCGAGCGTGGGAGCTGGGGGTAGCGGACGCGCGGGTCGTCGTAGAGGTCGCGGCTCTGCGTCGGGCGCCGGTCGCCCACGGCGCGGCCGGCGATGCCCTCGCCCACCCGGAGCCGGATCTGCGACACCAACTCCGACGGCAGGTCCAGGCTCGCGACCAGGACGAGCTCGTCCGTCCCCGGGTCGAGCCTCATGAGCCCGCACGAGTCGGCGCCGAGGACGCCGCGCGCCTCGTCGAGGATGACCCGGATGGTGCGGTCCACGTCGAGGCTCGCGGTCACCGCGCGCCCGGCCTCCAGGAGGGCGCGCGTCTCCCGCGCCCGGCGCACGCTCTCCTCGAAGAGCTGCACGTTGTGGATCGCGATCCCCGCCTGCTCGCCGAACGCTTCGAGCACCCGCTGGTGGTGGCCGGTGAAGGCGCCGGGCCGGGTCGAGAAGGCCGAGATGACGCCGATCAGCGTGCCCCCGACCTTCAGCGGCACGCACAACATCGAGCGGATCCCCTCCCGCTCGTCCACGTCGCGGCGGGCCGAGCGCGGGTCGGTCCGCACGTCGTCCACGCGGATCGCGGCGCCGCTCTCCGCGGCGCGCCCCATGATGCCCTCGCCGACGGGCATCGATAGCGCGCGCCACTCCTCGCTCTTGAAGCCGTGCGCGGCGACGTGGACCAGGTGGGTGCGCCCGGGGTCGAGGAGGCCGATCCCGCACCCGGTGCTCCCGATGAGCCCGGTCACCGAGCGGCTGATCCGATCGAGGACGGAGGCCACGTCGAGCCGGGCGGTGATGAGCTGGCTCGTCGCGTACAGGGCCGCGAGCTCGTCCGTCCCGCGCCGTCCCTCCTCGCTGAGCCGCCGCCACTCGATCGCGGCGGCGACCGGCCGGGCGACCTCGGCGACGGCCGCGACGTCCGCGTCGTCGAACGCGCCCGGGCGCGTCGCGGCAAGCGTGACGGCGCCGAAGACCCGGCCACCCGACTGGAGCGGCACGAGCGCCGCCGCGCGGTAGCCGCCCGCCGCCAGGACCCGCCGGGTCGCCTCGGGCACCCGGCCGCGCTCGAGGTCGTCCACCCGCTCGGGCGCGCCGGTGGTGACCACGCGCTCCAGCAGGGTCCCAGCCAGGGCCATCCGGCCGTCGCGCGTGCCGCCGAGCGGAAGCCCGCGCGCGACCACGTCCACGACCTCGAACTCCCCGCGCTCGGCGTCGAGCAGCGAGACCGCGATCGAGTCGAAGGGGACGATCGTCGCGGCGCCCTCGACGAAGGCGCGGAAGACGTCGTCGAGCGAGTGGCGCGAGACGAGGAGCTCGGTGATCCGGTCGAGGAGCGCCATGCGGAGCGTCCGCCGATGGAGCTGCCAGGCGCGCTCCAGCGCGGCCCCGAGCTCGCGCCGGACGCCGGGGACGAGCGTGCCGCGCGTGAGCGTTCCGGCCGGCGCGAGCAGGAGCGCCTGGCCGGAGGCGCCGAGCGGCGCCCGGAGGAGGACCGCCGACCGGCTGCGACGCCAGCTCGGCGGCGCGACGCGGGCGAGCGCGAGCCTCCGTGCCGGGATCTTCGCGCTCGCGGCGAGCCATGCCCGAAGCGCGCCGGCGGGCCGCGCGCCGGCCGTCACGACGATCGGTTCCCGGCGCGGCGGCCTCACGGCGAGCGCGCCGGCGGCGGCGCCGCTCAGCCCGACGAGCCGCGCGAGCGTCCTGGCGAGCCCCTCCTCCAGGGAGGGCGCGGCCATCAGCGGCGTCAGCAGGTCCGGAGAGAGGCGCCCGACCTTCACGGCGGCGTCAGAAGCTTTCCGGGCAGGCTTCCGGTGTGCTCGCCGTCCTTGACCACCCAGCGGCCGTTCACGAGGACGTGCTCGATGCCCGCGGGGTACCGGTGCGGCTCCTCGTACGTCGCCCGGTCGGCGACACGCTTCGGGTCGAAGACCACGAGGTCGGCCTTCGCGCCCGGCGCCACGACACCCCGGTCGCTGAGGCCCAGGCGGCGCGCCGGGAGCCCGGTCATCTTGTGGACGGCCGCCGGCAGCCCGAGCACGCGCTGCTCCCGCGCGTACTCGCCGAGCACGCGCGGGAAGGTGCCGTAGCTCCGCGGGTGCGGCTTGCCGGCGCCAAGGGCGCCGTACGGCGCGAGCG
>JBBTPF010000072.1:0-4981 GCA_038066295.1 Candidatus Methylomirabilota bacterium
AGCTAGGCCTCACCTGGAACCGGGCCTATAAGAAATCGGCGCGCGTCGTCGGCGAAGTTCTCGGGAAGTATCACCCACACGGGGATTCACCCGTGTACGAAGCCCTTGTCCGAATGGTCCAAGAGTTCTCGCTCCGCTATCCCCTGGTGGACGGCCAGGGGAACTTCGGCTCGATCGACGGCGACCCGCCCGCGGCCATGCGCTACACGGAAACGCGGCTCGCCAAGATCGCCCACGAGATGCTGGCGGACATCGATAAGGACACTGTCGACTTCACGCCGAACTTCGACGAGTCGCTCGAGGAGCCCACTGTCCTGCCGACGCGGATCCCGAACCTCCTCGTCAACGGCTCGGCGGGGATCGCGGTCGGCATGGCGACCAACATCCCGCCGCACAATCTCTCGGAGGTGGTGGACGGCCTCGTGACGCTGATCGACCGCCCCGACGCCTCGATCGCCGAGCTCATGACGATCGTCAAGGGGCCCGACTTCCCGACGCGCGGCTACATCTACGGCGCGGCGGGCATCGCCGACGCGTACACGACGGGGCGGGGCACGATCACGCTCCGTGCGAAAGCGCACGCCGAGAAGATGCGGGGCGGGCGCGAGGCGATCATCATCACCGAGCTCCCCTACCAGGTGAACAAGGCGAGCCTGATCGAGAAGATCTCGGAGCTCTCGCGCGAGAGGAAGGTCGAGGGGCTCTCCGAGATCCGCGATGAATCCAATCGCGAGGGGATCCGGGTGGTGCTCGAGCTCTCCCGCGGCGAAATACCACAAATCGTGATGAACCAGCTCTACAAGCACACCCAGATGCAGACGAGCTTCGGGATCATCATGCTGGCGCTGGTGGACCGGCGCCCGCAGATCGTCACCCTGAAGGAGATGCTCGCCGCGTTCGTCCGCTTCCGCCGCGAGATCGTGACGCGGCGGACGCGCTTCGACCTCGCGCGCGCCGAGGAGCGGGCCCACATCCTCGCGGGCCTCCGAAAGGCCGTCGAGCACCTCGACCTCGTGATCCGCCTCATCCGCCAGTCCGAGAGCCCCGACGCCGCGAAGGACGCCCTCATGGCGCGGCTCGACCTCTCGGAGATCCAGGCCAAGGCGATCCTCGACATGCGGCTCCAGCGCCTCACGCAGCTCGAGCGCCACAAGGTGGTCGAGGAGCACGAGCAGACGCTGGCGCTCATCGAGGAGCTGAAGGGGATCCTCGCCTCCGAGGGGAAGCTGATGGCGATCATCAAGCAGGAGCTCCTCGCCATCAAGGAAGAGTACGGCGACGCGCGCCGCACGGAGATTCTCACCGAGACGACGGAGCTGACGATCGAGGACCTCCTCGCCGACGAGGAGATGGTCGTCACGATCACGCGCTCGGGGTACATCAAGCGGACCCACGTCGAGGCGTACCGGAGCCAGCGGCGCGGCGGCAAGGGCGTGATGGGCATGGAGACGAAGGAGGAGGACATCGTCGAGGACCTCTTCATCGCCTCGACGCACGCGTACCTCCTCTTCTTCACCACCCTCGGCAAGGTCCACTGGCTGAAGGTCCACGAGATCCCCGAGGGCGGGCGCCAGGCCAAGGGCAAGGCGATGGTGAACCTCCTGTCGCTCGGCGAGGGCGAGGCGGTCGCGACGTGCGTGCCCGTGCGCGAGTTCGAAGCGGGCGGTTGGGTGCTGTTTGCGACGCGGCAGGGCAAGGTGAAGAAGACGCCGCTCGATGCCTTCTCGCATCCGCGCGCGGGCGGCATTCGGGCCATCGCGCTCGAGGAGAGCGACGAGGTCATCGCCGCCCTGCGGACCGACGGCACCCGCGAGATGATGATCGCGACCAAGCAGGGAACGATCATCCGGTTCGCCGAGGGCGAGCTGCGGCCCTTGAGCCGGGACGCCGGAGGCGTCCGCGGCATCGAGGTGGAGGAGGGCGACGAGGTCATCTCCGCGGACGTCGTCCAGGAGGGCGTCACCATCCTTACCGTGACCGAGCGCGGCTTCGGCAAGCGCACGCCGCTCGACGAGTACCGCCTGCAGGGGCGCGCCGGCAAGGGGACCATCGACATCAAGACCGGCGGCCGGAACGGCAACGTCGTCGCGATGCTGCAGGTGCGCGAGGGGGACGACATCCTCGTCGTCACCACCAAGGGCAAGATGATCCGCTTCCACGCCGCCGACGTCTCGTCCCAGGGACGGAACACCTGGGGCGTGCGCATCATCGAGCTCGAGCCCGACGACCACGTCGGCTCGGTCGCCCGCGTCGACGCCGAACAAGCGCCCGTCGAAGCCCAGTAACCCGCCGTGCTGGACCTCCGGCTGATCCGCGCCGAGCCCGAGGCCGTCGAGCGCGCGCTCGCGCAGAAGGGCGGCGCCGGGCTCGTGAAGGAGATCGTCGCCCTCGACACGATGCGCCGCCGCCTGATCAGGGAAGCCGAGGACCTCAAGGCCCTGCGGAACCGCGTCTCCGAGGCGATCGGCCAGGCGAAGAAGCGCGGCGAGGACGCCTCCGCGGAGACGCAGCGCATGCGCGAGGCCGGCGACCGCATCAAGGCGCTGGACGCCGACGTCAAGGGCGTGGACGACCAGGTCGAGGCGCTGCGCGCGCAGATCCCCAACCCGCCCCACCCGTCGGCGCCCGCGGGCCGGGGCGAAGACGACAACGTCGAGGTCCGCCGCTGGGGCGCGCCGCGCGATTTCGGCTTCGCGCCCCGCCCCCACGAGGAGCTCGGCGAGGCCCTCGGCCTCCTCGACCTCGAGCGCGCCGCGAAGATCGCGAAGTCGCGCTTCGCCGTGCTGTGGGGCCCGGGCGCCCGCCTGTCGCGCGCGCTCGCCCAGTTCATGCTCGACCTCCACACGCGCGAGCACGGCTACACGGAGGTCTGGGTGCCGCACCTGGTGAGCGGGGCCACGATGCTCAAGACGGGGCAGCTCCCGAAGTTCGAGGAGCAGCTGTTCAAGACCGTCGAGGCCGACGAGGGCCGGACGCTCTACCTGATCCCCACCTCCGAGGTGGCGCTCACCGCGCTCCACGGCGGCGAGGTGCTCCCCGAGGCGACGCTGCCACGGCGCTACACCGCGTTCACGCCGTGTTACCGCCGGGAGGCCGGCACCTACGGCAAGGACATGAAGGGGATGTTCCGGCACCACCAGTTCGACAAGGTCGAGCTGGTGAAGATCACGATCCCGGCCCGGGCGCTCGACGAGCTCGAGTCGATGGTGCGGAACGCCGAGGAGGTGCTGCGCCGCCTCGAGCTGCCGTACCGCCTGGTCGAGCGCTGCGCCGGGGACCTCGGCTTCAGCGCCGAGAAGGGCTACGACCTCGAGGTGTGGCTGCCGGGGCAGGGGAGGTACCGGGAGATCTCGTCATGCTCGAGCTACGGCGTGTTCGGCGGCCGTCGTGGCGACATCCGCTACCGGCCGGCGTCGGGCGGCAAGGTCGAGTTCTGCGCGACGCTGAACGGCTCGGGCCTCGCCGTGGGCCGCACGCTGATCGCCGTGCTCGAGAACTGCCAGGAGGCGGACGGCACCGTCACGATCCCGCCCGCGCTGCGGCCCTACATGGACGGGCTCGCCCGCCTCACAGCCCGCGGGCGAAGCCCTGTTTGACGTTCACCACGGCGATCTCACCCCGGACGCCGGCGACACCCGGGATCCGGCCCACCACCTCCTCGGCAACCTTGCGCTCCTCCTCGGAGCGGACGGCGCCGCTGAGCGAGACGGCGCCATCCTTGCAGGACACGAGGAACTGGTACGGGCGGGTCGTCGGGTTCGCCAGGAGCGCCGCCCTCGCCTGTGCGGTGAGGCCGAGGTCCAGGAGCCGCCCGCGCGACGCCTCCGTAGTCCGGAAGCGCTCCTCGTCGAGCGCCGCGTCCACGAGTCGGGCGCCGCTCGGCGCGCTGAGCCGCGCGGAGTTCAGCACGAGGTCGTAGAGCTGCGGGTCGTCCCAGTCCACGTGGTAGAGGAACCTCACGCGCGACGCCCGCTCGCGGTCGCTCTGCCGCACCCAGTCCAGCGCGGCGTCCGGCGTCAGCCCCTGCTCGTGCTGGATCCGCTCCGCGCGCACGTCCTCGGGGGCGCTGATCCGCACACGGAGGGCGTGGGCGACGCCGCGGAGGAGGATCGCCGAGGCGCGGCCGACCAGCACGCCGTCGTCGCGGGCGGCCATCTCGTAGATGATCGCTTCGACGTAGGTCATGTACCGGTGCCGGGTGTCCGTGAACCGCTCCCACAGCGTCGGCTTCTCTTCGGTGACGTGGGTCAGCTCGGCGATCCCCTCGTGGAACCGCTCGGCGGCCTTCTCGATGATCTCCCGGTCGGCGAACTCGTAGCCCCTGGCCTCGGCCACCCGCCGGCCGATCTCGGTCCCGAGGCTTCCCAGCGTGTCGGAAATCACGACGATGCTCATGGCACACCTCCTGGCCGCAGACGCAAACGCCCCCGCCAGCCACCCCTGTGGCTAACGAGGGCATCGAAGGGCTGTCCGAGGCCCCGGTCGAGGGACATTCGGCGCTCCCCGAGCGGTCGGACACGGCACTGCTCGCGCGTCGAGGGAAGTCTAGGAGCCCCGGGGAAGGCATGTCAAGGCGAGTCTCGTGGGCGGCGAAGTCTACGGCATGACGCAGATGACGGAGGCCCACCGCACGCTGCCCTGCGGCACCGGGATCCTCGTCGAGAACCGGCTCGACGGCCGCACCGCCGAGGTGCGCATCACCGACCGCGGCCCGTTCGTGGACGACCGGATCCTCGACCTGTCGGCCGCAGCGGCGCGCGTGCTCGGCGCGGTCGGACCCGGCGTGATCCCGGTGCGCGTGCGCGTCATCGCGCCCCCGGGCGGCGCGGTCCCGGATTCCGCCACCGAGATCACGGACACGAGGGCGCTCCGGTCGGACGACGGAGCGCGGGCCTCCGCACGATGAGTGTCACGACCGCGGGAGCCACCCGGCCGTGGACGCCGGGCGCTTCAAAGGGGCCGACGGCCGCGCCCTCCGGGC
>JBBTPF010000073.1:0-1052 GCA_038066295.1 Candidatus Methylomirabilota bacterium
GCTGATCGTCGCGCCGACGGGCTCGGGCAAGACGCTTGCCGCCTTCCTCTGGGCGCTCGACCACCTCCATCGGCTCGGGCTCGAGCGGCGGCTCGAAGACCGCGTGTACGTGGTCTACGTCTCGCCGCTCCGCGCGCTGAACAACGACATCGAGAAGAACCTCCGCGCCCCGCTCGCGGGCATCCGCGTCGCCGCCGGCGCGGAGGGGCTCCAGCCGCCGGAGGTCCGCGTCGCCGTGCGCACGGGCGACACGCTCGCGGCGGCGCGGCAGGCCATGACGCGCCGGCCGCCGCACATCCTGATCACCACACCGGAGTCGCTCTACATCCTGCTCACGAGCGAGCGGTTCAGGCCGGCGCTCGCGCACGCCCGCTATCTGATCGTCGACGAAGTCCACGCGCTGATGGGCAACAAGCGCGGTGCCCACCTGGCGCTCTCGCTCGAGCGCCTCCAGGCGCTCGTCGAGGCGCGCGAGCCCGGCGGCCGGCCGCAGCGGATCGGCTGCTCGGCGACGGTGAGCCCGGTCGAGACCGCGCTCCACTTCCTCACCGGCGCCACCGCGCGCGACCCCGCCGTCGTGGACGCGGGCTTCAGCCGCGACCTCGATCTCGAGGTGCTCGCCCCCGTGGACGACTTCCTCGCGCACTCCAGCGAGACCATCTGGGACGCGACGCTCCAGCAGGTCACCGAGCTGGTCCGGGCGCACCGGACCACGCTCGTCTTCTGCCAGAGCCGCAGATCGGCCGAGCGGATCGCCCGGGACCTGAACGACCGGATCGAGGACGGGCGCGTGGCCGCGCACCACGGCTCGCTCTCGCGTCGCGCGCGCCTCGAGGCCGAGAACCGGCTGAAGGACGGCGACCTCAAGGCGCTCGTGGCGACGTCGTCCCTCGAGCTCGGGATCGACGTGGGCGCGATCGATCTCGTCGTCCAGCTCCAGTCGCCGCGCAACATCGCCGCGGCGCTCCAGCGCGTCGGCCGGGCGGGCCATCTCCTCTCGCGCGTGTCGAAGGGGCGCATCGTGGTCACCAAGGGCGAGGAGCTGCTCGAGG
>JBBTPF010000074.1:0-10707 GCA_038066295.1 Candidatus Methylomirabilota bacterium
ACGGGTCTCGTCGACCCCTCCCGAGGCTGCGCTCCGTGTGCCACCGTCCGCCTCCCGCGGGTGGCGATCGCGAATAACCACGGCTAGTGTCCGGCGGCCGCGGCGGCCCGCAGGTGGTCGAGCCCCGCCTCGAGGCCGCGACGGGTCACGCGGATGCCGACCGGCTTGGCGAAGTTCATCGTCGCGTAGCTCTCCGTCCTCGGGACGACCTTGTGGCCGAGCCGCCCGAGGCCCGTCAGCGCCTTCGCGCCGACGCGGTCGTCCACGAGCAGCTCGGTCCCCTCGTCGTGAAGGCGCGGCGCCTCGATCGCCGCCTGGAGCGAGCCGCCGCCGTCGGCGAGGCTGGCGAGCACCTGCGGGATCGCGGAGATGATCCGCCGGCCGCCCGGCGCGCCGAGCGTGAGGTTCGGCTCGCCCCTCTTGAACGCCAGCAGCGGGACCATGTTGACGAGCGCCCGCTTGCCCGGCGCGACGGAGTTCGGCTTCCCGGGCTCGGGATCGAACCAGATCATGCCGTTGTTCAACAGGATGCCCGTGCCGGGGACCACGATGCGCGCGCCGAAGAGCGACACCGCGGTGTGGGTCAGCGCCACCATGTTCCGCCACCCGTCCACGACGCCGATATGCGTCGTGCATTCGGGACCGGCGGGTCCCCTCCGGGCCACGCCTGCCGTCCGGCGCGCGGGCTTGCGGAGGTCGGACGCGATCGTCCCCGCGTACGCTTTGGACGCGAGCTGCTCCCACGGCGCCTTGACCGCCGCCGGGTCACCGAGGTGCTTGAACCGGTCGGCGAAGGCGCGGCGCACGGCCTCGGCGCGGAAGTGAAGGCCGCCCGCCGTCTCCCAGCCGACCTGCGCCGGCGGGAAGTGCTCGAGGATGTTCAGGATCTCGAGCGCCGTGATCCCGCCCGTCGCGCCGGGCGAGAGCACGAGGTCGAGGTCCCGGTACCGCCCGGTGAGCGGCGGGTTCACCCGCACCTCGTACGCGGCCAGATCGTCCCTCGTGAGGAGCCCGCCGCGCGCCTTCATCTCGTCGTGGATCGCCTGGGCGATCGCCCCGCGATAGAAGGCCCCCGGCCCCTCCTTCGCGATCAGCGCGAGGCTCCGCGCGAGGTCCGGATACGTCACGCGGTCGCCCGCCTCCATGGACGGCGGCCGGTGGATGTGCCGGCCGCCACGGAGGTAGGTGCGGGCGGTCTCCGGGAACGCCGACAGCTCCTCCACGTAGCGCGCCGTCGCCAGCGCCTGGTACCAGTCGGGCTCGAACCCCGCGCGCGCGAGGGCGATCGCGGGCCGGAGCACGTCGGCGAGCTCCATCGTGCCCCAGCGCTCGATCGCCAGCGCGAGGCCGGCGACCGAGCCGGGCACGGCCACGGACAGGGCGCCGAACTCATTCGCGGCGTTCTCGACGCGCGGCCACGCGAAGAGCCCGTCGGAGATGCCGCCGATCGCGCGGAACATGGACGCGCCGGCGCGCGCCGGGGCCTGGCCGTTGAAGTCGAGCGCGACCGTCTCGCCCTTCTTCTCGAGGTGCACGAGCATCGTGCCGGAGCCCGCGAGGGTGGACATGAAGGGCTCGACCACCGTCATCGCGAACGCCGTCGCGACGGCGGCGTCCACCGCGTTGCCGCCGTCCTCGAGCACCCGGGCCCCGACGCGGGCGCCGGCCGGATGCTCCGCCACCACGAGGCCGCGGGGCGCCAGGGGCGTCTGCTTGGTCACGACGAGCTGGGACTCGATCATCGGGGGCGTCTCCGGGAAGCCGGGCCTACGGCATGCGCTCCGCGTACTGCGTGATGTCCACGACCCTGGAGTCGCCGAAGTAGAGGCGCCAGCCCTGCGGGTAGAGCCACGCTTCCGTCACGTTCTTCGGCTTGATGTCGGGCCAGTAGCGCCGCGCGAGCTTCTCGATCTCCGCGGCGTCCTTGACGGCGGCCGCAGGGGCGCCGAGGAGGACCACGACCTGTTCCCTCGTCATCCCGACGGTCACCTGGCGCACGAACTGGAAGATCTGGACCTCGGTCGAGTTGGCGATCTCCGGGTGCCGGTGCAGGTACTGCGAGATCCGCCGGTCGATCTGGATCTCCCACTGGTGCTTCTCGTCGAACGTGGGCTCGCGGCCGGTCATCAGCATGACCGTGGCGGTCCAGATCTCTTCCGCCGTCGGCCCCTGGAGCACCCGCTGTTCGCTCGTCGTCAGCCGGGCGCACGCCGCCAGCGCGGTCAGGAGGGTCACGGCGAGGAGGAGCGTCCGGCTCACCACGCCCGGGATCATATCAGGGCCGACTCGAGGACGATGCCGCGATCGATCGCGCGCGCGACCTGGGCCAGGAGCCGGCCCGTCTCGACGGGCACCTCGGGGCTCTCCGCGAGCTGGCGCAGGAGGTCGATGAGCCGGCGCATCGCCCGGATCAGGTCGCCCTCGTGGCCGCCGAAGGACTCCTCGACGAGCGCCGTCCAGTCGTCGTCGCCGGACGCCCAGCGGAAGATGGCGGGCACGAAGCCCGCGTGGACGGCGACGGGCATCCCGAGATGGCGCTGCCGCTGCGCCTCGTGGATCGTGCTGGCGAGGCCGAGGAGCTGGTCGAGGCGGCGCTTGAGCTTCGGCCGCTTCCGGAGGAAGTCGCGCGCGATCGCCGGCTCGCCGGAACGCGATTCCTCGATGAGCGCCGAGCACACCGCGGCCGCCTCGGCCGCGGTGAGGTCCGCGAAGCACCCGCGGAACACGGCCTCGGCGACGAGCAGCTCGTTGTCGTGGCGCAGGTCGGCGATGAGACGGCCGCGCGCCTCGAGGCGGCGGTCGCGGACCGCGCCGAACTGCTCGAGCGTCTCGACCACCCGCAGGAACTCCTGCCAGTAGGCGCCCCGGAACGCCTCGAGGGCGCGGCGGCGGACGCCGAGGCGCTCGGTGACGCTCTCCAGCTCGCGCCACTCGCGATCGCACCGGGGCAGGGCCCCCCACGGGCAGCGGTGGCACTCGACCGCCGCGAGCTGCGCCTCCGGCCCCCGCGACCGCTCGCGCTCCACCAGCTCGGCGACCGAGAGCCGCCCCAGCTCCTCGGCCAGCAGGCGGAGGCCGCGCCCGTCGCGCCCCCGCCCCTCGGAGGCGACGGCGAGATCGCGCGGGACGTGGAGCGGTGGCGTCGCCCAGAACACCCGCTTGACGACTCCGCTCTTCACGCGGACGACGGCGCCGTGGGGCAGGAGCGCGTCGAGCAGCACGCGATGCCCGCGCAGCGAGTGCACGCCCAGGATCAGCGCGAGGCTCGGCGCCCCTTTGCGCCGGACGAGCGCCAGCCGCCCGCGCTCCGCCTCGACGACGGTCCGCTCCCCCCGCCGCCCCCCGCGGCCGAGCGCCTGGCGCCGCGCCTCCAGCTCCTGGCGCGCGCGGCGGTAGCGCCCGACGCGCTGGAAGTCGCCGCACGGCGCCTCGTAGCGCCGGACGTCCGCCAGCGCGGTCTCGAGGCTCCCGACCTCCGCCTCCATCTCGCGGATGCGCTTGAGGTTCTGGTACTGGCCGAAGGAGGACTCGATCCTGCGGCGCAGGACCTCCGGCTCGGCGCCCGTCCCGAGGAGGAGCGCGGCGGAGCCGTATCCCAGCTTGAAGCGGCTCTCGATCGGCTCGGGCGAGCCGTCCACGACGTGCAGCACGGACTCCACGCCGTCTCGCGCGTCGAGCGCGATCACGCATTCCCCTTCCGCGTCGATCCCGCGCCGGCCCGCCCGCCCCGCCATCTGGGTCAGCTCGTTGTGGGTGAGCGCGCGGAAGCCGCGATCGCTCCGCTTGGTGAGCCCCTGGAGGACGACCGCGCGCGCGGGCATGTGGATGCCGAGCGACATGGTCTCGGTGGCGAAGACCACCTTGCAGAGGCCGCGCTCGAAGAGCGTCTCGATGAGCCGCTTGAGCCCGGGCAGCATGCCCGCGTGGTGGAGCGCGACGCCGATCCGGAGCCCCTGGAAGACCTCCCGGCTCAGCGACGACTCACCGAGCGTCGGGCTCTCCTCCCGCACCTGGTTGATGGCGTGATCCACCTCGTACTGCTGCTCGGTTGTGAGGAGGCTCCGACCGTCGGCGAGGACGTCCTGCATCGCCCGCTCGCAGCCGGCGCGGCTGAAGATGAAGTAGATCGCGGGGAGCCAACGCCGCGCTTCGAGCGCCTCGATGAGCACCGTCGGGTCGGCCACGCGGCGCGTGTACCAGCGGCCGCGGTCGTCGGGGCCGCGCCGCTCGTCGCCGATCACCTGCGCGCGGCCGCGCCGGACCGCGTCGATGTCGTGGATCTCGCCGGCGAGGTCGGCGATCGCGTAGCGGAGCGGCACGGGCCGGTGCGGGTGGTAGATGGGCAGGATCGGCCGGTGGACGATCGAGATCCAGTCGGCGATCTCCTTCACGTTCGCGACCGTCGCCGAGAGCCCCACGAGCGCCACGTCCTTCGGGGCGCCGATGATGATCTCCTCCCACACCGTCCCGCGTCCCTCGTCGCCCATGTAGTGGCACTCGTCCAGCACGATGTAGCGCAGGTCCTCGAGCCCCGAGCCGTAGAGCGCGTTCCGGAGGATCTCCGTCGTCATCACCAGCACGCGGGCGTGCGGGTTGACCTTCACGTCGCCGGTGAGGATGCCGACCGCCCCCTCGCCGTACGCGCGGGTGAAGTCGGCGAACTTCTGGTTGGAGAGCGCCTTCAGCGGCGTCGTATACGCGATCCGCTGCCCGGAGGCGAGCGCCGCGTGGATGGCGAACTCGGCGACGAGCGTCTTCCCCGCGCCCGTCGGGGCCGACACGATGACCGACTGGCCGGCGGCGATCGCCTGGATGGCCTCGAGCTGGAAGTCGTCGAGCGGGAACGGGTAGCCGGCGCGAAACCGCTCGATCACCTCCATCACGCCCACACTACCACGGGGATCGCCACCCCACCGCCTCTCCCCCCGCCGATCGGGCTGGAGGATAATTGCGGGGCGAGCCGCAAGCAGCGGAAGCCACGGAGCCGGCTCGTCGAGGAGGCTCTCCGGCTCTGGCGGCGCAGCCAGCTCGAGCAGGCGCTCAAGGACGGGTACCGGGCCATGGCGAAGGAGGACCGCGCGACAGGCTGGGGATGCTCCCCGCCGAGCGCCTCGCGGCAGTCGACGAGGCCATCCGCGTCAGCCTCGACGTCGGCTGAGCCGTGAGCTCCCCGTCTAGCTAGCGGGCGGTCGCGAACCCACCGTCGGGGATGTCGAGCGCGCTCCGGTCGCCGCCGGCGATCGCGGCCGCCTTCGCGTGGACGCCCGGGAGCACGTAGTTGACGTAGTGCTTCGCCGCCATCACCTTGCCGCGGGCGAAATCGAACTCGTCCTGCCCGTGCTCGTCGGCCGTGCCGTGCTGGCCGGCGCCGGCGACGCCGGCCGCCTCGAGCAGCAGGTGCGCGATCGTCACCTCGGCCATGATCTCGAGGAAGGCGTTGGCGACCATCGTGACCTGGTCGAGCTTGCCCGCCATGAAGAACTCGAGGAGCGTTCCGGCGGCGCGCTCGAAGGTGGCCGCCGCCTCGCCCAGCGCCCGCACCTCCGCGGCGATCTCCGGGCGGGCCGCGTGCTCGGCGACGAAGCCGTTGACCTCCCGCAGGAAGGCGCTGAGGTTCTCGCCGCCGCGCGACTGGAGCTTCCGCGCCACGAGGTCGAGCGCCTGGATGTGGTTGGTCCCCTCGTAGATCGAAAAGATCTTGGCGTCGCGCAGGTACTGCTCGACGGGGTGGTCCTGGACGTAGCCGGCGCCCCCGTAGATCTGGATCGCCATCTCGCAGATGCGGAACGCCTGGTCGGAGCAGTAGGCCTTCACGATCGGCGTCAGCAGGTCCACCTGCCCCTCGTGGTGCGCCGCCCGGCCCTCGTCGGTCGCCGCGAGGGCGTGGGCGAGGTCGGCGTGGAGCGCCAGCTTGACGGCGAGCGTCCGCATGCCCTCCACCTTGGCCTTCATCTCGAGCAGCATGCGCCGGATGTCGGCGTGCTCGATGATCGGCACGCGCGGCGCGTTCGGGTCCTTGAAGTGGCGCACCGACGAGCCCTGGAGCCGCTCGCGCGCGTACGCGAGGGCGTTGAGGTACGCCGCGGAGGCGACGGCGATCCCCTGCACGCCGACGGCGATCCGCGCGGTGTTCATCATGCGGAACATCTGGCGCATGCCCTGGTGCGGCCGGCCGCCGACGAGGATGCCGCGGCACGGGCCGCTCTCGCCGAAGTTCAGCACGGCGGTGGCCGAAGCCCGGATGCCGAGCTTGTGCTCGATCGATGCGGTCGTGACGTCGTTGGGCTCGCCGAGGCTCCCGTCCTCGTTGACCCAGACCTTCGGCACGATGAAGAGCGAGAGCCCCTTGGTGCCTTCGGGCGCGCCCTCGATGCGGGCGAGCACGAGATGGACGATGTCCTCGCAGAGGTCGTGGTCGCCCGACGAGATGAAGCACTTGCTCCCGGTGATCGCGTAGACGTTGCCCTCGAGGTGCCGGGCCCGCGTCGTCGTCGCGCCGACGTCCGAACCCGCGTGCGGCTCGGTCAGGCACATCGTGCCGGAGAAGCGTCCCTCGAGCATCGCCGGCAGGAAGCGCTGCTGGTCCTCGGGCAGGGCGAAGGTCTCGAGGAGGTCGGCGGCGCCGTGCGTGAGGCCGGGGTACATGTTGAACGCGGTGTTCGCGCCGCTCTGCAGCTCCGCGAGGATGACGCCGATCGCGCGCGGGCCGCCGAAGCCGCCCGCCTTCACCGGGATCGTGAACGACATGAGGCCGAGCTCGAAGAGCTTCTTCCACGCCTCCTTGAAGCCCGGCGGGGTGATGACCCGCCCGCGCTCCAGGCGGCAGCCGGCCCGGTCGCCGGGCCCGTTGAGCGGGCCCGTCACCTCGGTGGCGAAGCGGTGACACTGGTCGATGATCGCGTCGCACTCCTCGCGCGAGAGGTGCGAGTACTCCTCGAGCTCGAAGAGGCGCTGGACCTTCAGGTGGTCGTAGAGCGTGAACCGGATCGCGCGCAGGTCCGCCTTGTAGGAGTTGATCGCCGCCTGCGACATCGCCCCCCCTACACCACGCCCGCGACGGCGAGCACGCGCCGCATTCGCTCGACGGCGAGGTCGGGATCGCGCAGGAGCCCCGCGCGGTCCATCAGGACGAACTGCTCGGCCAGGTGAACGGCCGAGCGGCCGCTCTCGAGGCCCCCGACCATCCGGAAGTGCGCCTGGTGGCCGTTCAGGTGCGCCGCGAAGACGACGCCCGTCTTGTAGAAGCGCGTGGGGGAGCCGAAGACGTGGCGCGAGAGCGGGAGCGTCGGCGCCAGGATCGCGTCGAAGCGGGCGAGGTCGCCGCGGTCGAGGGCGTGGAGCGCCGCGGACGCCGCCGGCGCGATGACGTCGAAGATCCCGAGGAGCGCGTCGCTCGCCCCGTGCCCGTCGCCGCGGATCGTCGTCGGATAGTCGAAGTCGTCGCCGGTGTACATCCGGACGCCGGGCGGGAACCGGCGCCGCATGGCGATCTCGCGGGCCTGGTCGAGGAGCGAGATCTTGACGCCGTCGATCTTCGGGGCGTACTCGCGCACGATGGCCAGCAGCGTCTCGGCGGCCTGGTCCAGGTCCGGCGAGCCCCAGTAGCCGGCGAGCGCGGGATCGAACATGTCGCCGAGCCAGTGGATGATCACGGGCTCGCGGACCTGCGCGAGGATCCGGCCGTAGACCTTCACGTAGTCCTCGGGGCCCTTGGCGCACGCGGCCAGCGCACGACTCGCCATGAGGATGGTCCGGCCGCCGCACGACTCGATCCAGGCGCACTGCTCCTCGTACGCCGCCTCGACGTCGGCGAGCGCCACGCGGGGGGACGGCTCGAGGTCGTCCGTGCCGGCGCCGCTCGCGAGGACCGCGCCGGGCACGGTCCGCGCCTCGGCGACCGAGCGGCGGATGAGCTCCTTCGCCGTCGCCCAGTCGAAGCCCATGCCGCGCTGTGAGGTATCCATCGCCTCGGCGACGGCGAGGCCGAGCGACCAGACGTAGCGCCGGTAGGCGAGCGTCGCGTCCCAGTCCAGACGCGTCTCGAGGGTGGGGCTGATGTTGGCCAGCGGATCGGCGACCACGTGCACCGCGGCGAACCCGATGCGGCTCCTGATGGGCCCCGCGGCGGGGGGAAAGGGCTTGTGGCGACCCGGCGTGTACGGTCCCAGGCTTCCATCGGCGCGCGGCAGGCGGAGCGTCCGGCTCATCGCGTATCTCCTCCAGCCGTTAGTCTAGCACCGGTCGCCCGAGCCCCTGTATTGACACCCGCACCCCGTGTTGCGTATGGTTAGCGCACTTTTCCACGGGGTCCCGCCGCAGTGAAGCCTAAGGAGGCCGGCATGGCGAGCACAGCATCCGACAAGAACCGCACGAAATTCCTGCTGGACGAGAGAGAGATCCCGAGCAAGTGGTACAACATCCAGGCCGACCTCAAGACGCCGGCCCCGCCCGTCCTCCACCCCGGCACCGGCCAGCCGATCGGCCCCCAGGACCTGGCGCCCCTCTTCCCGATGGAGCTGATCAAGCAGGAGGTGAGCCAGGAGCGCTGGATCGCGATCCCCGACGGCGTGCGCGACGTCCTCAGGCTCTGGCGGCCGAGCCCGCTCCACCGGGCCCGCCGCCTGGAAAAAGCGCTCGGCACGCCGGCGCACATCTACTACAAGTACGAGGGCGTGAGCCCCGCGGGCAGCCACAAGCCCAACACGGCCGTCGCCCAGGCGTACTACAACAAGAAGGAAGGCGTGACGCGCCTGTCGACCGAGACGGGCGCCGGCCAGTGGGGCTCCGCGCTCGCGATGGCCTGCACCTTCTTCGGCCTCCAGTGCAAGGTCTACATGGTGAAGGTTTCCTACCAGCAGAAGCCCTACCGCCGCATCATGATGGAGACCTGGGGCGCGCAGGTCGTGCCGAGCCCGAGCCCGGACACCCAGGCGGGCAAGAAGATCCTCGAGGAGGATCCGAGCTCGCCGGGCAGCCTCGGCATCGCCATCAGCGAGGCCGTCGAGGACGCGGCGACGCGCGACGACACGAAGTACTCGCTCGGCAGCGTGCTGAACCACGTGCTCATGCACCAGACGATCGTCGGGCTCGAGACCAAGAAGCAGCTCGAGAAGGCCGACGACGAGGCGGACATCCTCGTGGGCTGCGTCGGCGGCGGGTCGAACTTCGCGGGCTTCGCCTTCCCCTTCGCCGCGGACAAGCTCGCCGGCAAGAAGAAGAAGCTCCGCCTCGTCGCCGTCGAGCCCTCCGCGTGCCCGAGCCTCACCAAGGGCAAGTACGTCTACGATTTCGGCGACACGGTGGGGCTCACGCCGCTCGTAAAGATGCACACCCTCGGCCACTCCTTCGTGCCGGCGCCGCTCCACGCGGGCGGCCTCCGCTACCACGGTATGGCGCCGCTCGTCTGCAAGCTCTACGACGAGGGCGTCATCGAGGCGGTGGCGGTTCCCCAGGTCTCCACCTTCAAGGCGGCGATCCAGTTCGCGCGCACCGAGGGCATCATCCCGGCCCCCGAGTCGGCGCACGCGATCCGCGTCGTCATCGACGAGGCCGAACGCTGCAAGAAGGAGGGCAAGCGGCGCACGATCGTCTTCAACCTGTCCGGCCACGGCCACTTCGATCTCGGCGCCTACGAGGCGTTCCTCAGCGGCAAGCTCCAGGACTACGAGTACCCGGCGGAGAAGATCGAGGAGGCGCTCCGGCACCTGCCGAAGGTCAAGGCGTAGGGGGGGCGGCGATGAACGTCGGGCGTCGCGAGCTCCTGAAGACGGGCGCCGCCGCCGCCGCGGTCCTCGGCGCTCCCGCCGTGCTGCGCGCGCAGGGCAAGGGCAAGGTCCGCCTCGCCTACCTCCAGCTCGGCTGGGCGGCGACGGAGATCATCCACAAGGAGGATCTCCTCGGCAGGCGCGGCTGGCAGGCCGAGTACTCGATCGTCCCGGGCGCGCCCGGGCCGCTCCTGAACCAGCTCGCCTCGAAGAACGTGGACGCGATCGACATGTCGTTCGCGCTGGCCGCCAAGGCGTTCGAGGACGGCGTGCCGCTCAAGGTCACGGGCGTCGCGACCGCGGTGCTCGGCGCCATCGTCGCGCGCAAGGACGCCGGGCTCTCCAAGGTCGAGGACCTCAAGGGCCGCAAGATCGCGGCGATCGTCGGCACGTCGACGTTCTTCGATATCAGGGCGCTGACCCTGAAGGGGTACGGATTCGACCTGCAAAAAGACACGCAGATCGTGACAGCAACTTCGCCGCCCGACATGGTGACATTGCTGGGCAAGAAGGACGTGGACGCGATCATCGCCTGGCAGCCCATCACCGATTCCGTCGTGTTCCGGGGCGAGGGCGTCTACCTCGCGAAGCAGATCGACCTCTGGCGGAAGGCCACGGGCCGCCCGTCGGGCTTCCCCGTCCACGTTTGTTACCTCGTGCACAACGATTTTCTCGGCAGGAATCCGGCGATCGCGAGGGACCTGAACGACGCCCAGAAAGACGCGGTGGACATCTGGTACAACAAGCCGGCGCGTGCCATGGAGATCGTCGCCGAGGTCACGAAGCTCCCGAAGGACGTGATCCAGGTCGCCTACCGGGAGACCGTGCGCATGCTCCACGGCCTGCCCGACGAGCAGGTGGAGACGCTCATCGCGCAGCTCAAGATCAACAAGGAGTTCGGCTTCCTGAAATCCGACGTCTGGGACAACCCGGACCGGATCCG
>JBBTPF010000074.1:10807-12403 GCA_038066295.1 Candidatus Methylomirabilota bacterium
CGTCTCGTTCAGCGTCGAGGCGGGCGAGTTCGTGTGTCTCCTCGGCCCGAACGGCTGCGGCAAGACGACGCTCCTCCGGATCATCGGCGGCATCGAGCCCGCCACGCGCGGCGCCGTGCTCCTCGACGACCGGCCCGTCGTCGCCGGCGACCCCCACAGCCGCAAGGTCGGCGTCGTCTTCCAGGAGGACCGGCTGCTCCCGTGGATGACGCTCGCCGAGAACGTCGCCCTCGTGCTCAAGCCGCTCGGCCTGCCGGCGGCGGACCGCCGGGCGATCGCGCGCCGCCACCTCGGCCTGGCGGGCCTCGCGGGGTTCGAGAGTTACTATCCCGGACGCGTGAGCGGTGGGATGCGCCAGCGCGCGGCGATCGCGCGCGCGCTCGCGATCGAGCCCGACGTGCTCCTCATGGACGAGCCGTTCGGCGCGCTCGACGCCCAGAACCGCCGCATCATGCAGACCGAGGTGCGGCGGATCTGGCAGGAGACCGGGCGGACGATCCTCTTCGTGACCCACTCGATCGAGGAGGCGGTGGCGATCGGCACCACGCTCGTCATGATGTCGGCGCGCCCGTCGCGGATCCGCGAGATGATCCGGAACGACGGCCGCGTCGAGCGCGCGAAGCTGATCGACGACCTCAACACGATGATCATGGAGGAAGTCGAGCGCCAGCAGGGCGCCGCGCCGTCATGATCTACGATCTGGCCCACGACGACCACGACTCCGGAGAGGAGGCACACGCATGATCAAGCCCTACACCGCCGTCGGCCTCGTCCCCACCGTGCGCGGCATCCGCAAGCGCAAGGACATCAAGCTCAACCTCGAGCACCTCTCGCACCTGGTGAAGGCCGCCTCGTGGCTGTCGAGCCTCGACCTCCCGGTGCGCCTGATCGCGTTCCCCGAGGGGGCGCTCCAGGGCTTCAATGACGAAGTTCTCGATCTCGACCATGCCACCTTCGCCCGAGAGGGCGCCATCGACATTCCAGGCGAGGAGACCGACTTCCTGGGCACGATCGCCAAGGAGTACAACGCCTTCGTCATCGCGCAGGCCAAGGCGCGCCACCCCGACTGGAAGGACCGCTTTTTCAACGTCGGCTTCATCATCAACCCGCGCGGCAAGGTGATCCTCAAGCACTACAAGGTTTCGCCGCTCTTCCCGGTGGAACATTCCATGTGTCCTCACGACGTCTACGACTGGTGGGTGGAGAAGTACGGCCGGACCCTCCAGGCGTTCTGGCCGGTGGTGGACACCGAGATCGGCCGCCTCGGTATCATGATGGCCAACGAGGGCTCCTATCCAGAGAACGCGCGGGCGCTCGCGCTGAACGGCGCCGAGGTCGTCTACCGCGCGTCCTACCCGCACCCGGCGACGGGCAACGAGTTCTTCGAGATCCAGAGCCGCGCGCGCGCGCTCGACAACAACATGTACGTCGTCGCGCCGAACATGGGGACGTACTACCTCTTCCCCGAGGAGACGACGCCGATCGACACCTTCGGCGGGCGCAGCTCCATCATCAACTACCGGGGCCAGATCGTCGGCCGCCAGGACTACGGCGCCGGCTCGACCTACGTGGGAGGCCCGATCGACGTCGAGGCGC
>JBBTPF010000075.1:0-1059 GCA_038066295.1 Candidatus Methylomirabilota bacterium
CTCGTCACGGAGTTCCATGTAGAGCACGGCGTGGCGCGAGCCGTGGACGGCGTCGTGACGGTCAAGTCCTACATCCAGCTCAAGAGCCCGTAGCGGGCGGAGCTACCGCCAGACCGCGCGGGCCGTCTCCACCACGAGGCGGAGCTTCGCCTCCTGGTCGGCGGGCGTGAGCGGGTTGCCCGGCGCCGTGCTGGCGAAGCCGCACTGCGGGGAGAGCCCGAGCCGGTCGAGCGGGACGAAGCGGCTCGCCTCGTCGATCCGCCTCCGGAGATCCTCCGGCGACTCGAGCGCCGGCGTCTTCGAGCTCACGAGCCCCAGCACGACGCGCCTGTCGGGCGGCATGTGGCGGAGCGGCTCGAAGCTCCCCGCGCGCGGGGAGTCGTACTCGAGGAAGAAGACGTCGAGGTCGAGGCCCGTGAAGATCCGCTCGGCGACGACCTCGTAGCCGCCCTCGCCGAGCCACTTGCCCTGGTTGTTGCCGCGGCAGAGGTGCATGCCCACGGTGATCCCCGCCGGCCTCGCGCGGAGCGCGTCGTTCACGACCGCGATGTAGCGGCCGACCATCGTGTCGGGGTCGTAGCCGCGCCGCGCGAAGCTCTCGCGGTGCCGGGGATCGCAAAGGAGCGGGAGCGACACGTCGTCGAGCTGGACGTACGTCGCGCCGAGGCGGCCGAGCTCGGCCAGCTCCTCCCGGTACACGCGCGCCACGTCGGCGAAGAACTCGTCGAGGTCCGGATAGGCCCGCTCGGAGACGCCCTCGCGCCAGCGGAAGAAGTGCTGGGAGCAGGGGCTCGGGAGCGTGACCTTCACGGTCCGCGCCGTCAGGCCTCGGACGAAGGCGAACTCGTCCGTCGCGATCCCCCTCACGCGCTCGAGCTTCCCCGTCACGACGGGGGTCGTGTAGCGCATCGTCCGCCCGTCGGCATCCTGGAACGTGATCTCCGACTCCATCTCGGTGAAGCCGCTCACCGCCGCGGGGAAGTGGCCGAAGTAGATGAGACGGCGGTACTCGCCGTCGGTGATCGACGGGGCGTAGATCGAGGTCTCGTGCAGGTGGAC
>JBBTPF010000076.1:0-7244 GCA_038066295.1 Candidatus Methylomirabilota bacterium
CCGCCGCGAGGCTCCGGAAGCAGGTGAGCTTCGTCCCGGTGATCGAGAGGAACCGGCCGCCTTCCTCGGCGACGACCTTGTGGGTGCGCGAGACGTCGGACTCGCGCTTGCCTTCCTCGTGCGAGAGCGGGCGCACGCCGGCGTACGTGTACGCGACCTCCTCGAACACCGCGCGCGGGCTGGGCAGCGCCTTGCGCACCTCGCCCAGGAGGTAGCTCACCTCCTCGCGCGTCGCGCAGAGCCGGTCGAGGTCCCCCTCGAAGTCCGTGTCGGTGGTGCCCACGAGCGAGAACTCCCGCCACGGGATGACGAAGATCATCCGGTCGTCGCTCGTCGACTGGTAGATCGCGCGCTCCGTCAGCCGAGGGAGCAGGCAGTGGATGCCCTTCGTGCGCCGCAGGATGCGCCGGCCGCGCTCGGCCGCGCCCGCGAGGGCGCGGAGCTCGTCCACCCAGGGCCCCGTCGCGTTCACGACGATCCGCGCGCCGAGGGTGACCACGCGACCGGTGAGGAGATCGCGCACCTTGAGGCCGGCGATGGCGCCGCCGGGGTCCCGGACGATCTCCTCGACCTGCGCGTAGTTGAACGCGCGCGCGCCGTGCCGCGACGCCGACAGCACGTTCTCGAGACAGAGGCGCTCCGGGAACACGAGCAGGTCGTCGAAGTAGTAGCCGGCGCCCCGCAGGTCCTCGGCGCGGATCGCGGGCTCGAGCGAGAGCGCGTCCACCGGGCGGAGCACCCGGTAGCGCTCGCGGTCCCGGCTCGGCGTCAGCCAGTCGTACAGCGTGAGGCCGATCCGTACCTTGATGAGGCCCCGCGAGGAATCGCGGTAGATCGGCACGAGGAACGGGAGCGGCCGGACCAGATGTGGCGCGAGGCGGCCGAGCGTCTCCCGCTCGCGGAGCGACTCGCGCACCAGGCCGAAGTCCAGCAACTCGAGATAGCGGAGGCCGCCGTGGATGAGCTTCGACGAGTACGCGGTCGTCGCCGAGGCGAAGTCGCCCTTCTCGACCAGCGCGACCGACACGCCGCGCAGCGCGAGATCGCGCGCGACGCCGGCGCCGGCCATGCCGCCACCGATGATGACGACGTCGTAGTCGCCGTCGCCGAGCGCGCGCATGGGCGTCATGGCCGGAGCAGCTCTCGGATCGATCGTAGCACGAGGTCGGGCGCGACCTCCGCGATGCGCGGGTCGTCCGGGCGGGTGATGCCCGTGAGGACGAGCACCGTCGCCAGGCCGAGCCGCTTGCCCATGACCATATCGGTCTCGATGCGGTCGCCGACGATCGCGCAGTCGGCCGGCGCCACGCCGAGCCGCTCGATCGCGACCTCGAGGATGATCGGCGACGGCTTGCCGACGACGACCTCGACCGTGTGGCCCGTCACCGCCTCGACCGCGGCGATCATCCCGGCGCAGTCCGGGATCTCGCCGTCCTCGGTCGGGCACGTCCGGTCCGGGTTGGTCGCGATGAGGCGGGCGCCGCCCCGCACCGCCTGCAGCGCCGTGTTGAGCTTCGCGTAGTCGAAGGTGCGGTCGAACGCGATCACGACCCAGCGTACGCGGTGGTCGGGGCGGACCTCGAAGCCGTGCGCCCGGAGCTCCTCGACGAGCGGAGGCTCGCCGATGACGAACACGGGGGCGCCCGGATCGAGGCGCCCGAGATGGCGCGCCAGGACCAGGGACGAGTTGATCACGTCCTCCGCGGCGGTGGGGACCCCGAGGCGCGTCAGCTTCGCCGCGTACTCGGCGCGGGTGTAGAGCGGCTTGTTGGAGAGGAACCCGACGCGGCGCCCCGCGGCGCGCAGCGCGGCGATCGTCGCATCGGCGCCCGGGATCAGCGCTTCGCCACGGTAGACCGTGCCGTCGAGGTCGAAGAGCCAGCCGCGGTGCGGGAGGAGGAAGATCGCGCTCACGCGCGGACGGCGCGCGCCGCGATCAGCCGGGCGATCTCGCGGGGCGGATAGCCGAGGTCGCGCAGGACCTCGCGGGTATGGGCGCCCAGGGACGGGGCGTGGCGGCGCAGGCGCGCCGGGGTCGCCGCGAGCCGGAGGGGGAATCCCATCGTCGTCATCGCGCCGGCCTTCGGATGGCGCGTCCGCATGATCACGCCGTTCAGGGTGAGTTGCCGGTGGGCGAAGACCTCGGCGCCCCAGCTCACGCGCCCGGCGGGCACGCCGGCCGGGATGAGGATCCCGAGCCACTCGTCGGTCGTGCGCGTCTTGAAGCGCGCCTCGACCTCGCCACGGAGCTCGCCCTGGCGCGCGACCAGGTTCGCCCACGGCGTGTAGCGCGGGTCCGTCAACACCCACTCGAGCCCGAGCGCGCGGCAGAACCGCTCCCACAGCCGCTCGGCGAGCACCGCGATCGTGATGAAGCCGTCCGCCGTGGCGTACGCGCCATACACCGTCATGCGCGGCGGGTTGAGCTCGGGCGCCGGCTCGCCCTCCAGCCAGATGAAGCGGTGCGCCTGGAGCGCGATCGCGACGTTCGCGAGCGCCGTGTCGACGGCCTGGGCCCGGCCACCCCGCTCGCGGTGCAGGAGCGCCAGCGTCACGCCGAGCGCGACCATCAGGGCGCCGGCGGTGTCGGTCATCGGCGCGGCGTTGACGAGCGGCGTGCCGGCGGGGTCCGGACGGAGGAGCAGGCCGGTCTCGCCGCTGACGACGATGTCGAACGCGCGCCGATCGGCGTCGGGACCGCGGGCGCCGAAGCCCGCGAGCGCGGTCACGATCAGCCGCGGGTGGCGGCGGGCAAGGCTCCGGGCGTCGAGGCGGAGCTTCTCGAGCATCTGCGGGGCGAAGTTCGTGAGCAGCACGTCGGCGCGGCCCAGGAGGCGCTCGAGCACGGCGCGGCCCGCGGCCCGACCGTAATCGACCGAGAGGCTCCGCTTGTTGCGGTTGATCGCGAGGAAGAGCTGGCTCATCCCCGCGGGCGACGGCCGCCCCCAGCGCCGCCAGTCCTCGCCCTCGAGCGTCTCGACCTTCACGACGTCGGCGCCGAAGTCGGCGAGGTACATGGACGCGAGCGGCGCCGAGAGGTGATGCGCCAGCTCGACGACGCGATAATTCTGTAACGGGGACTGTTGGAGCGGGGACCGCGTGCCCGCGGCGGCCGCAGGTGGCCTGCTTGAGGGGCGTGTGGCTCCGGCGCGCCGTCTCATCGCTCGAGCTAACGCAGCAGCGGGGCGACGGCGGCCTGCGCGAGGTCGGCGAAGGGCGCCGGGACCACGCCGAGCAGCACGACGCCGACCAGCGCGATCGCGAGCGCGAGGCCGCCCGCGAACGACGGGACAGAGCTCGCGGCGGCGCCCTCGGGCTCGCGCATGTACATGTACACGACGACCCGCAGATAGTAGTACGCGGCGATCGCGGAGTTGAGCACCGCGATGACCGCGAGCCACACGTACCCTGCCCGGACCGCGGCGCCGAAGAGGTAGAACTTGCCGACGAACCCGGCGAGCGGCGGGATGCCGATGAGCGACAGCAGGCACAGGCTGAGCGTCGCCGCCAGCGCTGGGTGGCGCCGCGCGAGCCCCGCGTAGTCGCCCACCTCGACCGCCTCGGCGCGCCCGCGCTCGCAGAGCGTGATGACGCCGAACGCGCCCGCCGTCGTGAACGTGTAGGTCAGGAGGTAGAACAGCACCGCGCCCGCGCCGGAGATCCCGCCGGCGACCAGGCCCACCAGCATGTAACCGGCGTGGGCGATGGACGAGTACGCGAGCATCCGCTTGAGGTTCGACTGCGCGATGGCGGCGACGTTGCCGACGGTCATCGTGAGCGCGGCGACGCCCCAGAGGAGCGCCGTCCAGTCGGCCTGGGCGCCGCGGAGCGCCACCAGCAGGACCCGGATCAGCGCCGCGAACGCCGCCGCCTTCGAGCCCGTCGCGATGAGCGCCGTCACGCTGGTGGGGGCGCCCTGGTAGACGTCGGGCGCCCACATGTGGAACGGCACGGAGGAGATCTTGAAGCCGAAGCCGACGAGCAGGAGGCCCAGCCCGATCGCGAGAAGCGGGTCGCGGGCCCGGCCCGCCGCCGCGGCCGCGATCCGGTCCAGGTTCGTCGTCCCCGTGGCGCCGTAGACCAGGGCGATGCCGTACAGGAGGAACGAGGCGGCGAACGCGCCGAGGATGAAGTACTTCATGGACGCCTCGCCGGACGCGAGGTCGCGCTTGAAGAGCCCGGCGAGGACGTAGAGCGAGAGCGACATGAGCTCGAGCGAGAGGAACAGGACGACGAGGTCGCCGGCCGCCGCGAGCAGCATCATGCCGGCGGTCGCGAAGAGGACCAGCGCGTAGTACTCCCCCGACTCCGTGCCGCTCCGTCGCAGGTAGTCGATCGAGAGCAGGAGGACCAGCGAGGCGGCGTAGCAGATCACGACGGTCACGAAGAGGGCGAAGTCGTCCAGCACGACCATGTCGTGGAAGGCGCGCCCGGGCTTCCCCCAGCGCCCGAGCGCCGCGAGGAGCGCGCCCACCACGCCGGCGAGCGCGACCGTCGCGAGGATCTCCTTGCCGAAGCGCCGGGGCCCGAGGTCGAGCAGGAGCACGAGCGCGCCCGCGCCCAGGACGATCAGCACGGGCAGGAGCGGCCCCAGCGCCACGGGCGGGACGGCGATCTCGGCCGTCATTGTCGCGGGGTCCGCGGGGCCGGCTCGGCCGTGGGTGGGCCGAGAGAGACGCGCTGCGATCCCGCTTTCGACTGCACCTGTGCGATCAGGGCCTCGACGGTCGCCTCCGTCTTCCCGGTGAAGGCCGTCGGGTAGACGCCGATCCACACGATGAAGACGACCACCGGAACCAACACCGCCCACTCGCGGGGGGAGAGGTCGCGGAGGCGGCGGTTCTCCTCGTGCGTGATCTCGCCGAAGATCACGCGCTGGTACATCCAGAGCAGGTACACGGCGGCGAAGATGATGCCGCTCGTCGCGAGGGCGGCGAGCCAGACGCTCGTCTGGAACACGCCGACCAGGATGAGGAACTCGCCCACGAAGCCGTTGAGTCCGGGCAGCCCGAGCGAGGAGAGGACCACGACCAGGAAGAGCGCCGAGAACGCCGGGGCGACCTTCCAGAGGCCGCCGAAGTCGGCGATGAGGCGCGTGTGGCGCTGCTCGTAGATCATGCCGACCATGAGGAAGAGCGCGCCGGTCGAGAGGCCGTGGTTCACCATCTGGATGAGGCCGCCGACGAGCCCCTGCTGGGTCAGCGTGAAGATGCCGAGCATGACGAAGCCCAGGTGGCTCACGCTCGAGTACGCCACGAGTTTCTTCAGGTCGGGCTGCACCGTCGAGACCCACGCGCCGTAGACGATCCCGATCACCGCGAGCACCCCGACCACCGGCCCGAACAGGAGGCTCGCGTCCGGGAAGAGCGGCAGGCAGAAGCGCAGGAACCCGTAGGTCCCCATCTTCAGCAGCACGCCGGCCAGGATCACGCTGCCGGCCGTGGGCGCCTCGACGTGCGCGTCGGGCAGCCACGTGTGGAACGGAAAGAGCGGCACCTTGATCGCGAACGCCAGTGCGAAGGCGAGGAACATGAGGTTCTGCGCGAGGCCGGGCGCCAGCACCCAGCGCGCGAGGGCGGGCAGGTCGAAGGTGTAGAGGCCCGTCGCCGCGCCGTGCTGGTAGTAGAGCGCCAGGATCGCGACCAGCATGAGGACCGAGCCCACCATTGTGTAGAGCACGAACTTCACCGCGGCGTAGATGCGGTTCTGCCCGCCCCACACGCCGATGACGAAGTACATGGGGATGAGCATGGCCTCCCAGAAGACGTAGAAGAGGAAGAGATCGAGACTCACGAAGACCCCGAGCATCCCCGTCTCGAGGATCAGCATCGTGGCCACGAACTCCTTCACCCGGTCCTCGATCGCGTGCCAGGCGGAGGCGAGCGCCAGGGGGGTGAGGAACGTGGTGAGGAGCACGAGGAGCAGGCTGATGCCGTCGATGCCGATGTGGTAGGAGACCCCGAGCGTCGGCATCCACGGCCGCGCCTCCTCGAACTGGAAGTCGGCGAGGCCGCCGTCGAAGCCCGTGAAGAGCGGCACCGACAGCGCCAGCGTCGCGAGCGCGACCGCGAGCGCGCCCCCGCGCAGGAGCCCCGGGCGCCGCCGCGGCACGAAGAGGAGCAGCAGACCGCCGAGCGCCGGGAGGAACGTCACCGCCGAGAGCAGCCCGGTCATCGATCGGGGGACGCGAGCCCGGCGAGGACCGTGGGTGGCCTGAGAGGGGTGCGCGGCACGGTCGTTTACCGGCTCAGCAGGAACGCGAGGACCAGGACGGCGCCCGCGAGCATCGTCAGCGCGTAGTTCACGATGAACCCCGTCTGCAGCCGCCGCATCCCCGCCGCCCACGCGACGACGGCGCGCCCGAGCCCGTTCACCAGCCCGTCGATCACGCCGAGGTCGAAGGCGCGCGCGAGGAACACGGAGAGGGAGAACAGGGGACGCACGATCGCCAGGTCGTAGAGCCGGTCCACGTAGTACGCGTTCAGCAGGAGCGCGTGCAGCGGGGTCCGCGGCCGCCCGATCGCCCCGGCGCGCACGGGCGTGGACAGGTACATGAACCAGGCGAGCGTGATGCCCGCGGCGACGACGACGACCGACAGGACCAGGAGCATGTACGCCGCGAAGCCGCCGTGATCGCCCGCGGGCACGGGGAACACCGGCGCCAGGAATCGCGCGAAGCGGGTGCCGTGCTCGGACGGGATGCCGAGCGCCAGGCCGGTCACGACGGTGAGGAGCGCCAGCATCGCGAGCGGCAGCGTCATCACCGCGGGCGACTCGTGGACGTGGTGCGCCGCCTCCTTGGACATGCGCGGCCCGCCGAAGAAGGCGAGGAAGAGAAGGCGGAAGGTGTAGAACGCGGTGAGGAACGCGCCGAGCAGGAGGATCGCCCACATGACGCGGTGGCCGTGGAAGGCCGCCGCCAGGATCTCGTCCTTCGAGAAGAACCCGGAAAGCAAGGGCACCCCCGCGAGCCCCGCCGCGCCGATCGTCATCGTGACCGTGGTCGTCACCATCTTCGGGGCGAGGCCGCCCATCTTGCGGAGGTCCTGCTCGCCGCCCAGGCCGTGGATGACGCTGCCGGCGCCGAGGAAGAGGAGCGCCTTGAAGAACGCGTGCGTGACGAGGTGGAAGATGCCGGCGGCGTACGCGCCGAGGCCGACCGCCGCGAACATGTAGCCGAGCTGGCTGACGGTCGAGTACGCGAGCACGCGCTTGATGTCGGTCTGCGCGAGGCCGATCGTGGC
>JBBTPF010000077.1:0-2787 GCA_038066295.1 Candidatus Methylomirabilota bacterium
ACAGGAGATGACGCTAGTCGATTCGATTCTCCTGGTCGCGTTCGGCGGGCCGACGGCGCCGCACGAGATCCGACCGTTTCTCGAGATCGTCGCCCGTGGGCGCCGGATCCCGCCCGATCGGCTGGAAGAAGTCGCCCGTCACTACGAGCGGATGCCCGGTGGCCGCTCGCCGCTCTGCGAGCTGACGCTCGCCCAGGCGCGCGCCCTCGAGCGCGAGCTCGCGGCCGGTCCCGCGCTTCAGGTCTTTGTCGGCATGCGCAGCTGGCATCCGTTCCTGCACGAGACGCTCGCCGAGATGACAGGGAAGGGCGTGAAGTACGCCCTCGGCATCATCCTCTCGCCGCTCCGCACGGAAGCCTCCTGGGAGCGCTACCAGCGGGATGTCGCCGAGGCGCGCGCGAAGGTTCCCGGCGCGCCTGTGGTCGTCTACGCGCCCGCATGGTTCGAGCATCCGTGCTTCATCGACGCGGTTGCCGACCGGACGCGCGTGGCGTTCGCCGAGGTCCCCGAGGCCGAGCGCGAGAAGACGCGGCTCGTCTTCACGGCGCACAGCGTGCCTGTCACGATGGCGGAGAAGTCACCCTACGTCGCCGATTTCACCGCGGCGGCGCGAGTCGTCGCCAAGCGGCTCGGCCACGAGCGCTGGTTGCTCGCCTACCAGAGCAGGAGCGGGGACCCGCGCGAGCCGTGGCTCGAGCCTGACATCGCCGCGGTGCTGAAGCGCCTCGGGGCCGAAGGTGAGCGCCACGCGGTCGTCGCGCCGATCGGCTTCGTCTGTGACCACGTCGAGCTGCTCTACGACCTCGACATCGAGGCGCGCGCGGTCGCGACGGCTCACGGCATCACGATGCACCGCGCCGCCGCCGTCAACGACCACCCCGCGTTCATCGCGATGCTCGCTGATCTCGTGCGGAGCGCGGCGTGATGGATCCGCTGCACCCACACCCATGAAGCTCGTGGTCGTCGGGGGCGGGATCGCGGGGCTCGCGGCAGCGCATCGCGCGGTGGAGGTGGCGCGCGAGCGCGGGATCGCGCTCGACCTCACGGTCGTCGAGGCGCGCGAGCGGCTCGGCGGCACGATCGCGACCGAGCGCGCCGGCGGCTTCCTCGTGGAGGCCGGGCCCGACTCGTTCCTGTCGGAGAAGCCCTGGGCGCTGGCGCTCTGCCGGCGGCTCGGCGTCGAGGACCGCCTGGCCCGCACCGACGACCGCTTCAGGAGGGTGTTCGTCTGGCGCGCCGGCCGCCTCCACGCCTTGCCCGACGGGTTCCAGCTTCTCGCGCCGACGCAGCTCCGTCCGTTCCTCACCTCGCGGATCTTCTCCTGGCCGGGGAAGCTCCGCATGGCGCTCGACCTCGTGCTGCCGCGCGGCGTCGCCGACGACGAGAGCCTGGGCGCGTTCGTGCGCCGCCGGCTCGGCGCGGAGGCGCTCGAGCGGGTCGCCCAGCCGCTCGTCGCGGGCATCTACACCGCCGACCCCGACGATCTCTCCCTCGCGGCGACGATGCCGCGCTTCCTCGAGCTCGAGAAGCGTGAGCGGTCCCTCATCCTCGCCCTCTGGCGCGCGGGCCGGAAGGCGCCGCAGGCCGGAACCTCCGGCGCGCGCTGGAGCCTCTTCGTCACGTTCAAGGACGGGATGGAGGAGTTCATCAGGACGCTCGCCGCGCGGCTGCCGGCGGGCGCGGCGCTCCTCAAGCACCGCGTGACGGGGCTCGAGCGACGCGGAGCGGGCTGGCGGATCGCGAGCGCCGCGGGCGGCCCGCTCGACGCTGACCGGGTGATCGTCACGACCGAGTCGCACGTGGCGGCCCGCCTCCTGCGCTACGTGGACCCGGCGCTCGCGACGCTCCTCTCGGAGATCCCCTACGCCTCCTCGGCGACGGTCACCTTCGGCTACCGCCGCATGGACGTCCCGCATGCGCTCGACGGCTTCGGCTTCGTCGTGCCGCGCGCGGAGGGGCGGGCGCTGCTGGCGTGCACATTCTCGAGCGTGAAGTACCCGGGCCGCGCGCCGGAGGGCCACGTGCTGCTCCGCTGCTTCGTGGGCGGGGCGCTGAACGAGGCGATCCTCGAGCTTGACGACGCCGCCCTCGTGGCGCGCTGCCGCGACGAGCTCCGCCAGGCGATGGGCATCACCGCCGAGCCCGTCCTCACGCGCCTCCGCCGCTGGCCCGCCGCGATGCCGCAGTACCACCTGGGCCACCTGGCGCGCGTGGAAGCGATCGAGCGCTGTGTCGCGGCGCTGCCCGGGCTCGGGCTCGCCGGCGGCGCGTACCGCGGCGTCGGGATCGCCGACTGCGTGCGGTCGGCCGAGGCCGCGGCGGAGCGCGCGCTACAGAATCAGTAGCGCCTCGCCATCGCCCGGGCTTCGCTACACGCTGACCGCGTGCCACCGTATACTGCGCCGGGAGGTCTCCGATGGCGATCCAGGCCGAGCGCCCGCGCCGGCTCTTCACGGTCGACGAGTACCACCGCATGGCCGAGGCCGGCGTCTTCGGCCCCGAAGAGCGGGTGGAGCTGACTTGGTCACCGGAAGGTAGGCTCGACGGTCTCGATCGCGCCCAGCGCGCGTAGCTCGTCGATCCGCGCCGGCGCGTACCCCAGGAACTCCGCGAGCACGGCGCGCGTGTGCTCGCCGACGCGATAGGGGGCCGGAGCCGCCGGCCCGACCGGACGGCCGTCCGCGTGGAATGGGGCGCCCGTCACCCGCACCCGTCCTCGCGCCGGATGCTCCACCTCGGGGAACGCGTGGCGCTTGGCGATGTGCGGATGAGCCGCTTCATCGCGTG
>JBBTPF010000078.1:0-10188 GCA_038066295.1 Candidatus Methylomirabilota bacterium
CGGCGAGCGCGGCCGCCCAGCCCTCGCCCATCTGGGTCGAGGGCGTGATCGGGTAGGCCCCGGCGGCCTCGCTGGCGGCCGTCTCCATCTCGACGACGGCGGCGCTGCCGTCGAGCGCCGTCGGGATCCCGGGATACGTGGGAGCAGGGGGTGGGGCGTCCTTCTTCCTGAACTTCATACGAGAGCCTCCTCAGCGAGCCGCCGGCCCGGAGCGGCGGGGGCGCCCTCGGCGAACTGGGCGCCCTCCACCCACACGATCGCGCCCGTGGGACACCGGCGCGTGGCCTCCGGCCCGGCCAGGTCGTTCTTCGCGTAGCTCACAACCGCCAATCCGTTCTTCATGTCGATCACCCCGGGTGCGGCATCCAGGGCGCACTTGCCGCACCCGTTGCACGCCACCCGGCACAGCCGCTCCGCCGCCTCGCCCTCGAGCAGGCTCTTGCACTGCACGAGGAGCTTGAAGGCCACGGGCATGATCGCGAAGAGATCCTTCGGGCACGCCGTCACGCAATCGCCGCAGGCCGTGCACTTCTCGGGGATCACGACCGGCAGCCCGACGTCGTTCATCCAGATCGCGTCGAAGGTGCAGGCGACCTCGCAGTCGCCGAGGCTGAGGCACCCCCACACGCAGGCCTTGGCGCCGGCGGCGACGGCGGCGGCGGCCTTGCAGGTGCCGAGGCCGCGGTAGTCGGCGCGATCCGTGGCCACGTCCCTCCCGCCCGCACAGAGGAGCCGCGCCACCCGTTGCACCGCCTGGCCGACGTCGACGCCCAGGTAGCCGGCGATCTCCGCGCGGACGTCCGGGTTCGCCACCGTGCACGCCGCCGGCGCGATGGTGCCCTGCACGGCCTGCTCGGCGAACGCCCGGCAGCCCGGCTGGCCGCACGCGCCGCAGTTCACGCCCGGCAGGAGCCCGGCGACGACGTCGATACGCGGGTCCTCCCAGACTCGGAACTTGCGGTTGGTGACGGCGATGAGCGCGGCGAAGAAGAGGCCGACGCCGCCCAGGATCACCGCAGCGCTGACGATCGCGGTCGCGCTCAGGGTCTCCATGCGTCAGCCGAGGTCGGACAGGTCCACCCGGCTCAGGAGCCACGCCGCCAGCTTGTCGGCGGGCTCGGCCGCGGCGGCGGCCGCGGCGGCGACCGGCTCGGCGCCCGCGGGTCGCGCCGCGAGACCCCGGAGCCGCTCGCGCTCCTCGGCCGGCTGGGTGGCGCTGAGCCCGCCGACGGCCCGGCGCGGCGCCCTGTCGGGAACGTGGGTGATCGCGATGCGCTCCCAGGACGCCCCGCCCGCCGTGGGATCGTGGACGAAGCGCGCAGCCGACTCGGGGACGAGCGCGGCGATCCCGGGCCCGTCCCACGCGGCGAGGCGGTCGAGGCCGCTGCCGTCGGACGACTGCAGCACGAAGGTCCCGGGAGCGACGAGGCGTACCAGCGGGGCCGGGGCGCACTCGCCCTCGACGACGAGCGTGATCTTCTGGCGGCCGTCGAGGAACTCGGCGAGCGCGGCGGCGCGCAGGTCGCTCCCCTGCACCGGCACGACGAGGGGGGGTACCAGGCGCCGCTCGGCCTTCGTCCAGCGGCCGAACGGCAGCGGCCCCACGCCGCGGTCATCGTCGCCGCTGCGGCGCCGGCCCGCCCGGATCTCGTGGACGGCCCGCGCCGCGCTGAACGCGCGTCCGATCTCGGCGAGAGCGCGCCTGACGGCGTCGTGGAGGCTGCCGCCCGCCGGGACCTCGACCACCGACAGACGTTCGCTGCGGTCGACGAGCTCGCTCAGGGCCTCGATCGCCCGCTCGAGGAGCTCGATGGCCGCCGGGTCGGCCTCCCGGTGGTTCGCGACGAGCGTGGCGAACCGGTCGGCGTCGATGCGGCCCGCGGCGAGGGGGCCGAGCTCCGCGCGGACGCGCGCGACCCGGCCGTCCCACGTGGACTGGCGGGTGCGGAGGGCAGCGCGGACCCCGTCGGCGGTGGTGACGAGGGTGGAGCGGAAGGCGCCGAGCGACGCCTTGAAGGCGTCGAGCGCCAGGCGGACGCGCTCCTCAGACGGCATAGCGATCGAGCTCCGCGTTGAGCAGCTGGAGCTTCTCGGCGGCCGAGCGGACCGGCACCTGCCGCGTCTCCTCGTACACCGGGAGATTCTCGTTCCGGTAGAAGACGCCGAGGCGGATCTTCCCGTCCGGCTCGGCCAGGCGTCGCGCCTCGGCGAGATCGGCGGGATCGTGCCGCACCTGGTTCTTGAAGACGCGGTCCAGCTCCGGCACGGCGACGCCCGCGGGGTGGACCATCAGCTCGACGAGGCCGGGATCGCGCACCGCGGTCTCGAACAGGGTCGTCGTGTACTGGGGGCAGCGCTGCAGGATGCGCACGAACGCAAAGCCCCGGTGACTGAACGCGGCCTGCAGGGTCGCGTAGAGGTGGGCGGGGAGCCAGTCGCCGGTTTGCGCCACGAACGAGGCGTTGGTGACACCGAGGGTGGCCGAGATCGGGTTCATCGGCGGCAGGTACGCGCCGCGCGGCTGGGTGTTGCTCGGCTGCCCGAGCGGGCTCGTCGGGGAGGTCTGGTTCTTGGTGAGCCCGTAGACGCCGTTGTCGAGCATGAGGGCGACCATGTCGGGGTTGTAGCGGATGGTATGGATCCAGTGACCGGCGCCGATCGAGCAGCAGTCCCCGTCACCCATGACCACGAAGACGTGCAGGTCCGGGCGGCGGAGCTTGATCCCGGTGGCGACGGGCAGGGCCCGGCCGTGGATCCCGTGGAAGCCGTACGTGCTGAGGTAGTGCGGGAAGCGGCTCGAGCAGCCGATCCCCGACACGAAGACCGTCTGCTCCGGCGCCAGCTGCTCGGCCTCGAGCAGCCGCTGCACGCCGGTGAGGATCGCGTGGTCCCCGCAGCCCGGGCACCAGCGGGCCACCCCGCACTCGTAGTCCTGCATCGACCATTCACGGTCCTCGTCGTGACCGACGGACAGGAGCGAGCAGCCGAGGTCAGTCATTGTAGCGACCCCCGCGAGGCCGGCGTGAACCGTGGGTGGCCTGCTGTAGGCGCGTGTGGCTTCATCTTGCGGCTCCGTGCGGCATACAACCGCGGATCGCCTGGAGGATCTGGCCGGGGCTCAGCGGCTCGCCGGGGACGCGCGTCCAGCAGTCGACGTCGACGAGCGTCTGGGCGCGGAGGAGCCAGGAGAGCTGGCCGCGCCGGCGGTTCTCCGAGGTGATGAACGGCTCGTCCGGGTCGTCGCTGTAGTTGATCTCGACCGTGATCACCTTCTTGAACCGCTGGAAGATCTCCTTGAGGCCGGGCTCGAGCGGCGAGAGAAACCGCAAGTGGAGCGACGAGACCGACAGTCCCTCCTCCCGCGCCCGCTCCACGGCCTCCTCGATGGCGCCGAGCGTCGACCCCCAGCCGACGACGAGGAGGTCGCCCTCGGGGTCGCCGTTGACGGCGGGGGGCTCGAGCATCTGCTGGAACACGGCCAGCTTGCGGCTCCGCATCTGGCAGCCGCGCTCGTGCACGTCCGGCGTGTAGCCGACGTGGCTCCACTCGTCGTGCGAGAGGCCGGTCGCGGTGAACATCCCGCCCGGCTGGCCGGGGATGACCCGCGGCGAGACGCCGCGCTGCGGATCCCAGTCGTAGGGGCGCAGGCCCTCCCGGATCGGGGCGAGGGCCGCCGGCTGCGCGAGCCAGTGCTCGCTCACCTCCGGGCGCGGGAAGGGCTGGACGCCGGTGGCGAGGTTCGCGTCGGAGAGGACGATCACCACCGTGCGCAGCGCCTCCGCGACGCGGCGCGCCGTCGTCATGCAGAGGAAGCACTCCTCCATGGTCGCGGGGGCCATCACGACCTTCGGGGAGTCCCCGGGCTGGCCGTAGAGGGCGGCGAGCAGGTCCGCCTGCTCCACCTTGGTCGGCAACCCCGTGCTGGGGCCGCCCCGCTGGACGTCCACCAGGACGAGCGGCGTCTCCGTCATCACCGCGAGGCCGATGAACTCGGTCTTGAGCGCGAGCCCGGGGCCCGACGTGATGGTGAAGGCGACCTTGCCCGCGAAGGAGGCGCCGAGCGCGACCCCGATGGCGGCGATCTCGTCCTCGGCCTGGTGGACGATGCCGCCGAACCTCTCGAAGATGTCGCTGAGGTAGTGCGAGGCGGAGGTGGCGGGCGTGATCGGGTACATGGCGCAGAGCTCCATGCCCGCCGCGATCGCCCCCATGGCGAGGGCCTGGTTGCCGTTCATGACGACCATCGGCCGGTCGAACTCGATGGCCGGCACCTCGATGCGGACGTCGAGGTGCTCGTCCGCCCAGTGGTAGCCGCGCTCGAGTAACGCCACGTTCTGCTCGTAGATCGCCTTGGCCTTCTTGCCGAACTCCTGGGCGATGAGCCCGCGGATCTTGTCGAGGTCGCGAAAGTAGATCCAGGCCAGCATCCCGAGCGCGAACATGTTCTTGCCGCGCCGCGCGTTGTCGATGATGGTCAGGCACTCCTGCTCCATCGGGACGTGGATGAAGCGGTACGAGCGCTCCCCCAGCTCCTCCATGGCGTCGTTCCACGCGCGGCGGATGTCGGGGTCGTCGTGCGTCGCCCACATGTCCTCGATGAGGATGACGGCGTCCTTGGCGAGCGCGCCGAGGCGGTGGCGGTGGAGCAGCACCTGCTCGTTGAAGGCGACGACGAGGTTGGCGGCATCGCCCCAGTTCGTCACGGGTTGGGTGCCGATGCGGATGCGGTTGCCGGAAGCGCTGGACGGTGTGCGCGCCGGAGGCTGGATCTCCGCGGGGATGATCTCGACCGTCCAGACGCCGTTGCCCATCTTGGCCGACACACGGCCGAAGATCTGACCGCACTTCTGCGCGCCCTCGCCGGGGTCGGAAACGATTTCGACGGTGTGCTCAGACACGCGGAGGATGGTGGGCGCCTTGCGCGCGCCAGGCGGTACCTCCTGGGCCGGGGCAGATGGAGATGACGAGGCCATGGTCATGTCACGCTCCCGAAGTCGCGTCGGTCCGTGAACCTCACGTCCCGGCCTCCGCGGCGCCCGAAACGTGAGCGGCGGAGCAGGGTCGGAGCTAATTTTACCGCAGAGTTAACTGCAAGGTGGGCGCCAGGTACCATCGTAGGTCGAACGCGCTAGCCGTCTGGTCCATTCTGATGATACAGACGCGGATTGCGGATCCACGGGCGGGGCGGCCGTGCCCCATCGTGAGCCTCGCAATGGTGGTCGCGAGACCGCGCCGCCGGCCGGCGCGGTGCCCCCTGGCATGGCCGTACCGACCGCCTACTCCACCGTCACGCTCTTGGCGAGGTTGCGCGGCTGGTCCACGTCACAGCCGAGGCGCACGGCGATGTGGTAGGCGAGGAGCTGGAGCGGGACGACGGTGATGATCGGCGCCAGGAGCTCGGCGCACGGCGGGACCTCGATGACGTGCCGGGCCTTGGACGCGAGCGTCCTGTCGCCGGCGTGGCCGACCGCGATCAGGAGCCCCTCGCGCGCGCGGACCTCCTCGATGTTGCCGAGCATACGCTCGTAGGAGCCGTCGCGCGGCGCCAGCGCCACGACCGGCAGGTTGTCGGCGATGAGCGCGATCGGCCCGTGCTTCATCTCCCCGCCCGCGTACCCTTCCGCGTGGATGTAGGAGATCTCCTTGAGCTTGAGCGCCCCCTCGAGCGCGATCGGGTACTGGAGGCCGCGCCCGAGGTAGAGGACATCGCGGGCGCCCGCCAGCTCGCGGGCGAGCGCCGCGATCCGGCCGTCCAGCTCGAGGGTCTTCTCGACGAGGCGCGGGATCTCCACGAGGTCGTGGATGCGCTTCTTCACCTCCTCGCCGGCGATGGCGTTGCGCTGCCGGCCCAGCCAGAGGCCCAGGAGGTACGTCGCGACGATCATCGCCGTGAACGCCTTCGTGGAGGCCACGCCGATCTCCGGGCCGGCGTGCATGAAGAGGACGCCCGTCGCCTCGCGCGAGAGGGCCGAGCCGACGACGTTGGTGATCGCGAGGATCGGGCAGCCCTTCTCCCGCGCCGCCTTGACGGCACCGAGGGTGTCGGCCGTCTCGCCCGACTGCGAGACCGCGACCACGAGCGTCTCCGGGCCGACGATCGCGTCGCGGTACCGGAACTCCGAGGCGAGATCCACCTCCGCCGGGATGCCCGCGAGCCGCTCGACCATCGCGCGCCCGAGCATCGCCGCGTGAAACGCCGTGCCGCACGCGACGAGGACGACGCGCTGGAGGGCGCGCACGGTCTCGGGGGCGAGGTTCACGTCGGGCAGGACGACGTGACCCGTCTCGGGCGCGATGCGGCCGCGGAACGTGTCCGTGATCGCGCGCGGCTGCTCGTGGATCTCCTTGAGCATGAAGTGCCGGTAGCCGCCCTTCTCGGCCATGATCGGATCCCAGAGGATGCGGACCGGGTCGCGCTGGACGGGCTCGTCGGAGAGCGTCGAGAGCTCCACCCCGTGGGCCGTCACGACCGCCACCTCGTCGTCCTCGAGGATCACGACGTCACGCGTGTGCGAGAGGATCGCCGGGATGTCGGAGGCGACGAACATCTCGCCGCGCCCGAGCCCGACGACGACGCTGCCGGCGCCGTGCTTGGCGGCGACCAGCCGGTCGGGAGCCGCCGCGGAGACGACGCCGATGGCGTACGACCCCGCGACCTCGAGCGCCGCCGCCTTCACCGCGCGGTCGAGGCGCCCGGTCGATTGCAGGTGGCGCTCGATGAGGTGCGCGAACACCTCCGTGTCGGTCTCCGACTTGAACCGGTGGCCCTCGGCGAGGAGCCGCTCCTTGATCTCGAGGTAGTTCTCGAGGATCCCGTTGTGGACGACGACGAGCGTGCCGCCGCAGTCGCTGTGGGGGTGGGCGTTCTCGTCGGAGGGCCGGCCGTGGGTGGCCCAGCGCGTGTGGCCGATCCCGAGGGCGCCCTCGACCGGGCGCTCGCGCAGGATTCCCTCGAGGGCCTTGATCCGCCCCGCGGCGCGCCGGATTTCCAGCCTGCCGGCCTGGAGCACGGCGATGCCCGCGGAGTCGTAGCCGCGGTACTCGAGCCGCTTCAGCCCATCGACGATGATCGGGACGGCGTTCTTCTCGCCGACGTAGCCGACGATCCCGCACACGGCTCAGTCGTCCTCGTCCTTGTCCCGGGACTTCGCCGCGCGCCGCGCCACCCAGCCTTCCTTGACGATCTGCTGGCTGCGCTCGACCGCGAGGGCGCCCGGCGGCACGTCCTTGGTGATGACCGAGCCGGAGCCGATGTAGGCGCCGTCGCCGACCGTGAGCGGAGCGACGAGACTGGTGTTCGTCCCGATGAACGCCCGGTCACCGATCTTCGTCTCGTGCTTGGCGGCGCCGTCGTAATTGCACGTGATCGCGCCGGCGCCGATGTTCACGTCCTCCCCGACGGTCGCGTCGCCGATGTAGGCGAGGTGGTTCGCCTTGGAGCCGCGGCCGATGCGCGAGTTCTTCACCTCGACGAAGTTGCCGATCCGCGCCCTCGACCCGATGTGCGCCTTCGGGCGCAGGTGGCAGAAGGGGCCGAGCTGCGCCTCGTCCTCGACGGTCGCCTCCGTCAGGATGCAGTAGGGCTTGAGCTTCACGCGGTCGCCGAGGCGGCTCGCGCTGATCTGACAGCCGGACGCGATCACGCAGTCGCGGCCGATCGTCGTGGCGCCCTCGATCAGGACGTGGGGGTAGACGGTGGTGTCGGGTCCGATCGTGACGGTGTCCTCGACGTAGGCGCTCGCCGGATCGAGGACCGTGACGCCCTCGGCCATCAGGCGGTCGAGGATGCGGCGGCGCAGAATCGCGGCCGCGGCCGCGAGCTGCCCTCGGTCGTTGATCCCGAGCGCCTCGACGGGGTCCGGCGCCGCGAGCGCCTCGATCCGGCCTCCCGCCCTCGCGAGGATGCCGATGGCGTCCGTCAGGTAATACTCGCCCTGCTCGTTATCGGGCCGGATCTCGGCGAGCGCCTTCCACAGCCGCTTCGCGTCGAAGCAGTACACGCTCGTGTTGATCTCGGCGAGCTTCTTCTGGTCGTCGGTGGCGTCGCGGTCTTCCACGATGCGCTTGACCCGTCCGCCCTGGCGGAGGATTCGCCCGTACCCCTGAGGCCGCTCCACGACGGCCGTCAGCACCGTCGCGGCCGCGCCCGTCGCCTTGTGGTGGTTCACGAGGCGCTCGAGCGTCTCACTGGAGAGCAGCGGCATGTCGCCCGCGAGGACCAGCACCGTCCCGGGTCCGCACGCCGGGCGCGCCTGCAGGACGGCGTGGCCCGTGCCGAGCCGCTCGCGCTGCTCGACGAACGTGACCGCCTCGCCGGCGGCCGCGCGTAGGCCCTCGGCATTCGGGCCGACGACCATGACGAGGCGGTCGGCGACCACCCGCGCCGCCCGGAGCGCGTACCCGATCAGGGGGCGGCCACAGAGCGGGTGGAGCACCTTGGGCTGCCGCGAGCGCATCCGCTTGGCTTCGCCGGCGGCGAGGATGACGGCGGTCAAGCCATCCATTTCGATCATTCTATCGCAGATGGGCCAGGAGCCGTTCCATCCGCGCCGGCAGCGGCGAGGTGAGCTCCACGGGCCGGCCCGTGACCGGATGGATGAACGCGAGCGCCGCCGCGTGGAGTGCCAGCCCGTCGAGCGGAGCGGGAAGCGGGGGGCGACGCCGACCGCCGTAGACGTCGTCGCCGGCGACGGGATGGCCGAGCGAGGCCATGTGGACGCGGATCTGGTGGGTGCGTCCCGTCTCGAGGGCGGCCTCGAGCAGCGTGAAGTGCGCGAACCGCTCGAGCACGCGGTAGCGGGTGACGGCGCGCTTGCCCTGGCCGGCGGAGCGGACCGCCATCTTCACGCGGTCGTGCGGGTGGCGGCCGATCGGCCTGTCGACGACGCCCGATTCTGCGCGGACGCGGCCGTGGACGATCGCCAGATACCGGCGTGTCACCGCCCGGCTCCCGAGCTGGGCCACGAGAGAGTCGTACGCGGCCTTCGTCTTCGCCGCGACGAGGAGTCCCGACGTGTCCTTGTCGAGGCGGTGGACGATGCCCGGCCGGCGCGGGCCGCCGACGCCGGCGATCTCGGGCGCGTGGGCCAGCAGCGCCGCGGCCAGCGTGCCACGCGCGTGGCCGGCGCCGGGGTGCACGACCAGGCCCGCCGGCTTGTCGAGGACGAGCACGTGCTCGTCCTCGTAGAGGATCTGGAGCGCCGACGGCTCGGGGACCAGCTCCTCGGGCGCGGGCGGCGGGATCTCGATCTCGACCGTCTCGCCCGCCTGGAGCCGGCGGGCGGCCTTCGGGGTCTTGCCGTCCACCCTGACGTGGCCCGACTCGATGAGCGCCTGAAGCCGCGCGCGGGAGAGCGCGGGGAGCCGGTCGGTGAGCCAGCGGTCGAGCCGGGCGCCCGCGCCGGTCGGGCCCACGGTGAGTATGCGGAGCGGGGCTCCGCGCTCCTCTCTCAGGCCACCCACGTCTGTCGCGACCTCACGCGCCCGATACAGTGGACGCTGTGCGCTTGGTCAGGAGCCGCAACGCCAGCAGCGCCACGCCCACCGTGATCGCCGAGTCGGCGACGTTGAACGCGGGCCAGTGCCAGCCGCGGTAATAGACGTCCACGAAGTCCACCACGGCGCCGAACCGCGCGCGGTCGATCAGGTTGCCGACGGCGCCGCCGAAGATCAGGCCGATCGTTCCGTGGTCGAGCCACGAGCCCGTCGGCAGCACGCGCACCGCGACCTGCACCAGCACGACCAGCGCCGCGAGCGAGAGTGCCGCGACGATCCAGCGCCAGCCGGGGGGCACGCCGGCGAGGAGCCCGAAGGCGAGTCCGGGATTCATGACGAGCGTCAGCGCGACCAGGCCGTCGACCACGGAGACCGGCGCGCCCGGGACCAGCCGGTCGAGAGCGACCAGCTTGGTGACCTGGTCGAGCACGACCACGACGCCCGCGACGGCGCCGAGGCGCGTCGCCGCCGCGCGGGTCATCCCCGCCGCAGGACCACCGGGACGCAGCGCTCGCAGAGGCCTGGATGCTCGCGGTGCTCGCCGACCCGCCGGCTGAACTTCCAGCAGCGCTCACACTTCTTTCCGGGCGCGCGGTCGATGGCGATGACGAGACCCGGGATATCCGTGCTCTCACCGGGCGGCAGGAGTGTCGCGGTCGGTGGCTGCGTTCCCACGTGGACCTCGGCCACGAT
>JBBTPF010000079.1:0-1915 GCA_038066295.1 Candidatus Methylomirabilota bacterium
GGTGAGCCGCGCCCAGGCCGGCAAGCTGCGCCCGGCCGACATTCAGGGCGGCGGCTTCACGGTCAGCAACCTCGGCATGTACGGCGTCGACGCCTTCAACGCCATCGTCAATCCGCCGCAGGCCGCCATCCTCGCCGTCGGCCGCATCGCCGACCGCGTCATCGCCGTCAACGGCCAGCCGGCCGTCCAGCCAACCATGGTGCTGACCCTGTCCTGCGACCATCGCGCCCTCGACGGCGCCCGCGGCGCCCAGTTCCTCGGCGCCCTCGCCGACCTGATCGAGGAACCGCTGGCGCTGCTCGTCTGAGACGAGAGCAGCCGATTGCACCTCGGTCCGTACCGTGGCAAGTCGCTGACGAGGCTTGATCACCGCCCCAGGCTGGCGCGCCACCGGATCCCGATGAGCAGGGTGAGGGCCAGGCCGATCGCGGCCAGGGCGCTGACGGTCAGCCGATAGCCGATGTGCTCGATGAGGACGCCGGAGGCCATCAGCCCGAGCGGCAGGCCGTAGACCGCGAGTGTCCGCACGCCCATGACCCGGCCGTGGAACCCGTCGCCGGCGGCGGCGAGCAGGGTCGCGGTCATCGAGATGATCGCGACGTTCTGGACGAAGCCGGCTCAGTCTACGCCCACGGTGGTCATGTGTGTTACGCTTCGCGCGCTCGCCGGGCTGAAGGCCGCGACCGCGTGAGGTGACGCTCGGCGCAATCCGGAGGACGAACGCGACATGCTGCCGACGCACGGGCGCTACGAGTACTCGAATATCACGACGCGACCTGACTATGCCTGGCCCGGCGGACACCGGCTGGCAGTCTACGTCGCGCTGAACATCGAGGCCTTCGGCTTCGGGATCGGCAAGGGCGCGGCCATCGCCCCGCCGGACCAGGCGCAGAGCCACAGCGTCTACAGCTGGCGGGACTACGGCAACCGCGTGGGCATCTGGCGTCTGTTCGAGTTGCTCGACGAGCTGGGGATCCCGGCCGAGGCCCAGATGAACACCGCGATCTACGAGATGGCGCCGGACATCCCCGGGCGGCTGCGCGCGCGGGGCGACGAGATCCTCGGTCACGGCGTGACCAACTCCGAGGAACAGGGTCCTCTGGGCGAGGACCAGGAACGCGCGCTGATCGAGGGGGTCACGGCCACGATCGCGCGTCACGAAGGGGCCCGGCCCATCGGCTGGATGAGCCCCTGGCTCTCGAACAGCGCGGTCACGATGGACCTGTTGCAGGAGGCGGGCTACCGGTACGTGATGGACTGGACGATGGACGATCAGCCAATCTGGATCCGCACGCGCAAGGGCCGGATCCTCGCCATGCCGTATCCGATCGAGGTGAACGACACGCGCGGGATCGTCTGGTACCGCTACACCGCGGACGAGTTCGCAGACATGATCATCGACCAGTTCGACGAGATGCTGGTACAGTCGGCACGCCAGCCGCTCGTCTGCCCGATCTCGCTCCACCCGTTCGTCATCGGCCGCCCGTATCGCATCCGCCGGCTGCGCCGGGCGTTGCAGCACATCCTCGAGCACCGGCATCAGGTCTGGCTGACGCGCCCACGCGACATCTGCGCGCACGTCGAGTCGCTGCCGGCCGGCATCGTCCCCGGCCCCCGCTGACACCGCACCGCGAGTCGACGCACCGCGAGGAGGTTCACATGAAGATCGGCGTCGTTCTGCCGCAGACCGAGATCGGTAACGACCCGGCCGCCATCAAGGCGTACGCCGAGGCCGTCGAGGGCATGGGGTTCACGCACATCCTGGTCTTCGATCACGTGCTGGGCGCCAATCCCGATCGCCCGGGCGGCTGGACGGGGCCCTACACGTATCGCCACGGCTTCCACGAGCCGTTCGTGCTGTTTGGATTCCTGGCCGCCGCCACGCGCCGGGTCGAGCTGGTGACGGGCATCATCA
>JBBTPF010000080.1:0-1764 GCA_038066295.1 Candidatus Methylomirabilota bacterium
GGGGATGCTCGGTGTTGGCCGCGCGGACGATGACCGGGTCGTCGAGCGCGGGCGGCCCCTGGGTCGCCTGCCAGAACGTCACCGAGACCAGGAACGCCGCCACGAGCGCGCCTCCGAGCGCCCAGCGCGGACGGAACCAGACGCGCCGGGCGGTCGCCGCGCGGGGCGCACGGCTCCCCGCCTCGATGCCGCGCACGATTCCGGGCCAGAACCCGGTCCAATCCGGCTCTGCGGGGCTTCCCGCCGGGCCCGGGGTGCGCTGGAGCATGGCCCGCATCCGGCGGAGGCCGTCGGCCTCGCGCCGGCATGCCGCGCACCCCGCCAGATGACGCGCTGCGGCCTCGGCCTGAGCGCCTTCGAGGGCCCCATCGAGGTAGGCGCCGATGCGACGGCGGACGAGGAGACAGGTCACCACGGCACTTGGACGGAGCGCCCCCGTGCCCGTATTCTCATGCCGGCATGATACCCGAACAGCCGCTGACCCTCGGGGCCGGCGCGGGCATCGCCCTGGAGGCCCGCTTGGCGGTCCCGCCCGGCGCGACCGCCGGCGTCGTGATCTGTCACCCGCACCCGCTCTACGGCGGCGACATGGACAACCCCGTCGTCGCGCGCGTCCAGGAGGCGTGCATGGCCCAGGGCCTCGCCACGCTCCGCTTCAACTTCCGCGGCGTTGGCGGCTCGAGCGGGACCCACGGCGGCGGCGTGGGCGAGCAGGACGACGCTCTCGCGGCGCTCGACGCGCTCGCGCAGCAGGCGGGCACGGCGGTGCTGGCGATCGGGGGCTACTCGTTCGGCGCGTGGATCGCGGCGCTCGCCGGCTGCCGCGACGCGCGGATCGGGGGCCTCGCGCTGATCGCGCCGCCGCTGGGTCTCTACGACTTCGGCTGCGTCGAGGGCAGGCGCGTGCCCACGCTCGCGGCGGGCGGCACCGCGGACCCCTACTGCCCGTCCGCGGACTTCCGGCGCTTCACCGCGCGCTTCCCCTGGGTCACGCCGGCCCCGATCGACGGCGCCGACCACTTCTTCTTCGGCAAGCTCTACCCGCTGGGCGAGGCGGCAGGCGCCTGGGCGCGCCGGCTCCGCGCGGAGGGCGGGGGGCGTTAGGCGCGCGGCAGGCGCGGCGGCGTGGCGTTGCCCGCCGAGAGGATGATGCGGATGCCCTCCTCGACCGTGAGGCCTGTCGCGATCACGTCGTCGCGGGGGACGACGACCACGTCGCCGAGGTAGAGGTTGTTCGTCGGGATGAAGACCGTCACCATCTCGCGCTTGCCGTGGGGCGTGTCGAGCAGGAGCTGGCTCGTGACGAAGCCGAAGGCGTACTCGCCCGCCCGGGGGTGCTCGACGAGGATGACGGCCCGGAACGCGCTCCGCCGCTCGGGCGAGAACGAATCGATCAGCATCTTCACCGACGGGTAGAGCCGCCGGTAGATCGGCACCCTCAGGAGGAGCGTGTCGCCCCACGCGAGGACCCGCCGGCCGACGACGTTTCGCGCGATCGTGCCCATGGTTAAGATGATGGCCACCGCCGTGAGGAAGCCGAGCCCCGGGACCGGCCGGCCGAGGATGCGCTCGTACATCGGGGCGAAGACGTCGTCGATGCGGCTCCAGAAGATCCACAAGAGCCACGCCGTGAGAAAGACGGGGACCGTGAAGAAGAAGCCCGCGATGAAACGGGTTTTGAACCAGGTGCGAACGCGGGAGGCCATGCCTGGGTCGAGCATAGCATCACATCGCCCTCGCGCCCTCATTACGGGCGGCGCGGTC
>JBBTPF010000081.1:0-5970 GCA_038066295.1 Candidatus Methylomirabilota bacterium
CAGTTTTATCTGAAGGAACTTGGCATTGCCGTCATCACGCCCAACGTGCGCGGCTCCACCGGTTACGGCAAGACGTACGCGACCCTCGACGACGGCATCCTGCGCGAGGACAGCGTGCGGGACATCGGCGCGCTCCTCGACTGGATCGCAAGGGACGATCGCCTCGATGCGTCGCGCGTCGCGGTGATTGGCGGATCGTACGGCGGGTACATGACGCTCGCGAGCCTCGTCCACTTCGGGGCGAAGATCCGGGCGGGCATCGACGTGGTCGGCATCTCGAACTTTCGCACGTTCCTCGAGCGCACGAGCGCCTACCGCAGGGACCTGCGGCGCGCGGAGTACGGCGACGAGCGCGAAGAACCCCTGCGTGAGTTTTTCGAGAAGATCTCCCCCGCCAACCGCATCCACGAGCTGCGCTCGGCGCTCTTCACGTCGCTCGAGGTCGTGCGCGCCTCGCTCCGGCGCGAGCACGACCTGGGCCTGTTCGTCACGCGATGAGCGTCCGCCCGATCACGAAGGTCCTCGTCGCCAACCGCGGGGAGATCGCGGTCCGCGTGATCCGCGCCTGCCGCGAGCAGGGGATCGCGTCGGTCGCCGTCTACTCCGAGGCCGACCGCGAGGCGCTCCACGTGCTCATGGCCGACGAGGCGTACCCGATCGGGCCCCCGCCGGCGACCGAGAGCTACCTCGCGATCGAGAAGCTCGTGGCCGTGGCGAAGGCGGCGGGCGCCGACGCCGTCCACCCGGGCTACGGGTTCCTCGCCGAGAACGCGGCGTTCGCCGAGGCGTGCGCCGCCGCCGGGCTCGTCTTCGTGGGCCCGCCGCCGGCGGCGATCCGCGCGCTCGGCGACAAGACCGCGGCCCGGAGGATCGCGCGCGAGATGGACGTGCCGACGGTGCCCGGGACGCTCGCGCCCGGCAGGAGCGACGCCGAGGCGCGGGCGGGCGCGCGCGAGGTCGGCTTCCCGCTGATGATCAAGGCCGCCCTGGGCGGGGGCGGCAAGGGTATGCGCCTCGTCCGCCAGGAGTCCGAGCTCGAGTCGGCGCTCCGGATGGCGCGCAACGAGGCGGCGGCGGCCTTCGGCGACGGCACCGTCTACCTCGAGCGGTACCTGGCGGAGCCCCGCCACATCGAGGTCCAGATCCTCGCCGACGCCCACGGCGAGGTTGTCCACCTCGGCGAGCGCGAGTGCTCGATCCAGCGCCGCCATCAGAAGCTCGTCGAGGAGTCCCCCTCGCCGCTCGTGGACGCCCCGATGCGCGCGCGGATGGGGGCGGCCGCGTGCCGGATCGCGACGGCGGCGGGCTACCAGAACGCGGGCACGGTCGAGTTCCTCGTGGATGCGGAGCGCAACTTCTACTTCCTCGAGGTGAACACGCGGCTTCAGGTCGAGCACCCCGTGACGGAGATGGTCACCGGCATCGACCTCGTGCGCGAGCAGCTCCGGATCGCCGCGGGCGAGCCGCTCGGCTACACGCAGGCGGACGTCCGGTGGCGGGGCACGGCGATCGAGTGCCGCATCAACGCCGAGGACCCGTTCGGCGGCTGGATGCCCTCGCCGGGCACGATCACGGGGCTCCGCGCCGCGGCGGGCCCGTGGGTGCGTGATGACTCCGGCGTGTACGAAGGGTGCACGGTGCCCCGCTTCTACGACACGCTCCTGGCCAAGCTGATCGTGTGGGGCGACGACCGCGCGGCGGCGATCGCCCGGATGGCGCGCGCGCTCGCGGAGTACAAGATCGTCGGCGTGCGCACGACGATCCCCGTGCTCGCCCATCTCATGGCCCACGAGGACTTCCGGGCGGGCCGGCTCTCCACCCACTTCCTCGACCGGGTCCTGCCGGCGCTCACCAGCCGGCGCGGCCGCCTCCGCTCGATCGCCATCATCGCCGCGGTCCTGGCGGACTACGAGCGTCTCGGTCGCCGCACGCTCGCCGAGCCGCCACCCGCGACTCAGGGCGCGTGGCGTTGGGGCACCCGCCAAGGTTGGAGACCGCGATGACGTCGCCACGCGCGTCTTTCTCAGGCCACCTGCGGTCCACGCCGGGCTCGCGGACCCCGCTCCAACGCAGCCACGCCGCGCCTGTCTCAGGCCACCCACGATCCACCCCGGCCTCGCGGAGATCGCTCCAATGAAGTTCGTCGCCACCGTTGGAGGCCAAGCGGAGGCGGTCGAGGTCGTCCGCGAGGACGGACGCTACCGGCTCACGCTCGGCGGCGAGGTGTGGGAGGTGGACGCGCGGCTGACGGCGCAGGGCATCTACTCCCTGCTGATCGACGGGGTCTCCTACGTCGCCGACGTCACCGACCAGGACGGGGTGTGCGTCGTGGACGTCCTGGACGAGACCTACGCCGTCCAGGTCGAGGAGGAAACCCGGTACATCATCCGGACCAAGGGCGGCGCGGCCGGCGCTCACGCGCACCAGGTCCTCACGGCGCCCCTTCCGGGCAAGATCACGCACGTCGCGGTCAAGGTGGGCGACACGGTCGCGCCGGGGGACACGCTGCTCGTCATCGAAGCGATGAAGATGGAGAACGAGTTCAAGGCGGGGACCTCGGGCACGATCGCCGAGGTCCGCGTCCAGCCCGGCCAGGCGGTGAACGCCGGCGACGTCCTCGTGGTGATCGAGTGATGGCCGGGACGGTGATCGAGTTCAAGGGCGTGAACAAGTGGTTCGGGCAGCTCCACGTCCTTCGCGACGTGACGCTCGGGGTGCAGGCGGGCGAGGTCGTCGTGGTCTGCGGTCCGTCCGGCTCCGGCAAGAGCACGCTGATCCGGTGCGTGAACGCGCTCGAGCCCATCCAGGGCGGCGAGCTCGTGGTGCTCGGCGAGTCCCTGGCCAGGGCCGGCGTGAGCCTCTCGGCCCTCCGGACGCGCGTCGGCATGGTGTTCCAGTCGTTCAACCTCTTCCCCCACATGACCGCGATCGAGAACGTCATGCTCGCGCCGCTCAGGGTGCGGGGCCTCGGCACGGGCGAGGCCGAGAAGATGGCGCGCGCGCTCCTCGAGCGCGTCCGCATCCCCGACAAGGCCGGGCACTACCCCGCGAACCTGTCGGGCGGCCAGCAGCAGCGGGTCGCGATCGCGCGGGCGCTGGCGATGCAGCCGAAGATCATGCTCTTCGACGAGCCCACCTCGGCGCTCGACCCGGAGATGATCAACGAGGTGCTCGACGTCATGACCGACCTGGCGAAGGACGGCATGACGATGATGGTCGTCACCCACGAGATGGGCTTCGCGCGGCGGGTGGCCCACCGCGTCGTCTTCATGGACGAGGGGCAGGTGGTCGAGGAGGCGCCGCCCGAGGCGTTCTTCGCCGCCGCGAAATCGGATCGCGCCAAGGAGTTCCTGTCGAAGATCCTCACCCACTGACTGGAGGTCACGATGAGACGAGTGCTCGCAGTCGTTCTGACCCTCGCCCTCGCGCTGTCGGTCGCGGCGCCGGCGTTCGCCGAGACGACGCTCGAGAAGATCAACCGGACCGGCACGCTCACGATCGGCACCCGCACGGGCTCGCCGCCCTTCGCGTTCGTCAACAAGCAGAACGAGTGGGTGGGCTTCTCGATCGACCTGGTGGAGCAGGCGATCGCCCCGGCGATCGCGAAGAAGCTGGGCAAGCCCGTCAAGGTTGAGAAGAAGGAGTCCACACCGCCGACCCGCATTCCGCTGCTCAGCTCGAACGCGGTCGACCTGATCGCGGGGACCATGACCGACACGCGGCCGCGGCGTGAGTCGGTGGACTTCAGCATCACGTTCTTCGTCACCGGCGCCCAGTTCCTCGTAAAGAAGGGGAGCCCGATCAAAGGCATCGAGACGATCGCCGGCAAGCGGGTCGCCGCGCAGCAGGGCTCGACGAACGCGAGGATCATCCGCGAGCGGGTCCCGGCGGCGCAGCTCCGCGAGTTCCCCGACCAGCCCGCCGCCTTCCAGGCGCTCGCCCAGGGCCAGGTGGACGCCTTCACGAACGACGGCATCCAGCTCTACGGCCTCCGGGCGAAGGCGCCGAGCCCGGGCGACTGGGAGATCGTCGGCGACTTCTACTCCTACGAGCCCTACGGGATGGCGATGCGGAAGAACGAGTCGGACTTCCGCCACCTCGTCAACGTGGGCCTCATGGAGGCGATGGAGTCGGGCAAGTACTTCGAGCTGTACGAGAAGTGGTTCGGGCCGCGGGGCGAGGCGCCGTACCCCCTGACGGCCGAGAACAAGCGCTTCCTGCTGATGCAGGTGGTCCCGAAGTAGCCGCGACCGCGTGAAGTACGAGTTCAACTGGAGCGTCCTCTGGAGCGGCCAGTCGGGTGGCTGGCTGCTCCAGGGGCTGCTCACCACGCTCGGGATCTCCGCGCTTGCGTGGTTGCTCGCGGTGGCGCTCGGGATCCTCGCGGGCGCGCTCCGGACGGTTCCCTGGAAGCCGCTCCGCACCCTCGCCGCCGTCTACGTCGAGTTCTTCCGCAACGTCCCCCTGCTCGTCTGGATGTTCTTCTGGTACTTCGGCGTGCCGCCGCTCCTGCCGCGCGGATTGCAGGAGTGGCTCTTCAGCCACGGCGCGGAGTTCTGGGCGGGCATGTTTGCGCTCGGCGTCTACCACGGGGCGCGCATGTCCGAGGTCATCCGGTCGGGGATCCAGTCGATTCCGAAGACCCAGTTCGAGGCCTCCGTGGCGATGGGGCTCACGACCTTCCAGGCCTACCGGCTCGTCATCATCCCCATCGCGCTCCGGCTCATCGTGCCTCCGGCGACGAGCGAGTCGCTGAACCTCCTCAAGAACTCGTCGTTGGCGCTCACGATCAGCGTCGCGGAGCTGACGTTCCAGACCCGCCAGATCGAGACCTACACGGCGAGGGCCATCGAGGCGCTCACCGCGGGCACGCTCATCTACCTCGTCCTGTGCGTTGGGATCGCCACGATCATGGCGCGCGTCGAGCGGCGCTTCGCGATCCCCGGCCTCATCGCGCGCGGCGGATAGGCGATGCTCGACCTCGGCGTCATCGTCGCGAACTTCAAGTTCCTCGTCGTCCAGGGCCTCTTCGGCCTGGGCGGCTTCGCCGGGGGCACGCTGCGCCTGGCGATTCCCGCCATCGTGCTCGGCTTCGTCCTCGGGATCTTCATCGGGCTCGCGCGCCTGGCCCGCGCGCCCTGGCTGAGCGTGCCGGCGACGGTCTACGTCGAGTTCTTCCGGGGCGTCCCGCTCGTGATGGTGATCTTCTGGATCTGGTTCATCATCCCGCAGCTCTTGCGGTTCCCGATCCCGGAATACGGCGTCGCCCTCACCGCGTTCGTGATCTTCGAGGCGGCCTACTTCGGCGAGATCGTGCGGGCGGGGATCCAGTCGGTGCCCCGCGGCCAGGTCGAGGCGGCGACGGCCGTCGGGCTCACGCGCGCCCAGACCATGCGCCACGTCGTGCTCCCGCAGGCGCTCCGGAACATGGTGCCGTCGATCGTGACGCAGATGATCGTGCTCTTCAAGGACACCTCGCTCGCCTCGATCATCGGCTACGTGGACCTCACCAAGGCGGCGCAGATCGTCAACAACCGCGAGATCCGCCCCTTCGAGCTGTACCTCTTCATCGCCGCCGTCTACTGGATCTGCACCTACTCGATGTCGCGCGTCGCCCAGCGCTTCGAGCGCCGGGTGGCCTGAGCCGGACGCTCCACCCGGTCCGACTGCCCCGGTCATCCTCTACGCGAACTGGGTCGTCGAGTCGCCGCGCGACTTCACCCACATGGCGATGAGTTACCTCCTGCTGCTCGCGTTCCAGATGGCCTTCTTCCTGGCGTGCCCCGTGGTCACGCCGGAGTCGTGGCGGGCCGCGAACGCCGGAGGCACGCCGTCGGAGCGCTTTCTCGCGTACGTCCAGAGCCTAGCGCGGATTATTCGTGAACGACCCGTGGAGGCGGCCGGGGGCCCGCGGCGCGCGGCCTCGGGAGGGGTCGCTCGACCACGCGGCACGCGTCCGCTGCCCGTGGG
>JBBTPF010000082.1:0-6450 GCA_038066295.1 Candidatus Methylomirabilota bacterium
CGCCCCCCGATGTCCGAGGAGCGGCAGGTACACGGCGCGGGCCGACGCCGACGTCGCCGTGCCCAGCCCGGCCGGCCGCCGGTGCTCGATGACCCAGCGGCCCAGCTCGAGGTCGTTCTCGTCGACGGCGAAGCCGCCGCCCTCGAGAGGGCTGGCCGCCAAGCGCCCCTCGGCGTCCGGGAGGAGCACGGCGATCTCCGCGCCGAAGACGTCCGCGATGTGCCGCGCCGCGATCCCGACGAGGTCCTCGACGGCACCGGTTCCCGCAAGCTCCCGGCTCATCGCGTAGAGGGCCGCCGTCCGCTGCTCGCGCTGCCGGGCCGCTTCCGCCTGGCGCCGGATGCGGAGCGTCAGACCGCTGATGACGAGGCCCACGACGAGCATGACGGCGAACGTCAGCACGTACGGCGTGTCGGCGACGACGAACGTGAGATAGGGGGGGACGAAGAAGAAATCGAAGGCCGCGACGCTCGCGACCGAGGCGACGACCGAGGGGCCGCGCCCGTATCGGGTCGCGATGACGACGATGCCGAGCAGGTACGTCATGATGAGGTTCGCCGGGTCCACAAAGGGGAACATCAGCCACGAGAGTCCGGTGGCGGCGGCGACCGTGCCCACGGCTTGCGCGTAGCCGGCCGTGAGCCACGCCGGCGCCGGCAGGCGTCCGGACAGGCGCGTCAGGTGTCTTTGCACACCCGAAGTGTAGCGCCGGTCGACTCCGGGTGCGCGGGGCGGGACACGATCACGCGGACGGTGATCGTCTTCGCCGAGCAGTCGCACCAATCGAGCAGATCGAGGGCGACGCGATTCGCCCGGATCCAGAACACGCTTGCGCCCCAGGCGGCGACCGCGATGCCGCACTCCAGCGCGATCCGGAGCGGGCGCGCCTGCACCGAGAGCTCGGTGAGCGCAAAGGTCGCGCCGGCGAGCGCCGCGATGGCGTAGAGACGACGCCAGCGGGGCCGGGGCCGCGCCGCGGAGGCCGGGCGGACGTCACACATCGGTCGGCGGCCTCATGGGCAAGAGCGTGACAGGTTTCCGGTAAAGGCCGCGTCAAGAAGCGGACGCCGCCCGTAAAAATCGCGTAAAAATCCGGCCCCGACGTTCCAACGCGGCGCCGGCGCGAGTAGAGTCGCCTGTGGCATGCGGATCACTCTGCTGAAGCGGTTGCTGGTCGGCGCCCCGATGCCGCTCGCCCAGGCGCGCCACGAGCGGCTGAGCAAGACGGTCGCCCTGGCGGTCTTCGCCTCCGACCCGCTGTCGTCGGTGGCCTATGCGACTGAAGAGATTCTCCTGGTGCTCGTCCTCGCCGGCAGCGTCGCCCTCAGCTACTCGCTCCCCATCGCGCTCGGCATCGCGGCGTTGCTGGCGGTGGTCGTCACCTCGTACCGACAGACGGTGCAGGCCTACCCGCAGGGCGGGGGCGCCTACATCGTCGCCAAGGACAACCTGGGCACGTTCCCGGCGTTGACGGCCGCCGCCGCCCTGCTGACCGACTACGTGCTGACGGTCTCGGTCTCGGCGGCAGCCGGAATCGCCGCGCTGACGTCAGCGGTCCCCGCGCTTCATCCCCATCGCGTCACGCTGTGCGTCCTGGCGATCGCCGCGGTCACAGTGGGGAACCTCCGAGGCGTCCGCGAATCCGGCAGGTTGTTCGCCGCGCCGACCTACTTCTTCGTCGTCAGCATCCTGGGCATGGTCGCGTACGGCCTCGTCGCCGCGGCCTTCGGCCTGCTGCCGGAGGCCCCGTACGAGCCCCATCCCTCGGGGTTCGAGGGGATCGGGCTCTTCCTGCTCCTGCGCGCCTACGCCGCCGGCTGCACGGCGCTGACGGGAGTCGAGGCCGTCTCCAACGGCGTGCCCGCCCTCAAGCCGCCGGAGGGACGCAACGCCCAGGTCGTCATGACCTGGCTCGGAGTGCTCTCGATCACGATGTTCCTCGGGATCACGTACCTGGCCTACGACTTCGGGATCGTCCCGGGTGGCGAGGAAACGGTCGTGTCGAAGATCGCTCGTCGGGTGTTCGGCACGGGGCTGCCGTATTACGGCGTCCAGGCGGCGACCATGCTCATCCTGCTCCTCGCCGCCAACACCTCCTACGCGGGCTTCCCGCGGCTCTCGTCGATCCTGGCGCGCGACCGGTTCGTGCCGCGGCAGTTCGCGAACCAGGGCGACCGGCTCGTCTTCTCGAACGGGATCCTGATCCTGAGCGGGTTCGCCATCCTCCTGATCGTGCTCTTCGCCGGCGACACCCACGCGCTCCTCCCCCTCTACGCCATCGGCGTGTTCATCTCGTTCACCCTCTCGCAGGGCGGCATGGTCCGCCGGTGGCTGCGGCTCAGGGAGAAGGGCTGGCGCTGGCGCGTGTGGGTCAACGGCGTCGGCGCGGTCGTGACAGGGATCGTCCTCCTCACGCTGGCGGTCACGAAGTTCCTCGAGGGCGCCTGGATCGTCGTGGTGGTCATCCCGCTCCTGGTCGTCACGTTCATGGTCATGCACCGGCACTACGAAGAGGTCGCCGTCGAGCTGTCGCTCGGAGGGCTGGAGAGGCCGCCGGAGTTCCAGCACACGGTGCTCGTCCTCATCGGCGACGTTCATCGGGGCGTCGTGCGCGCCGTACAGTACGCGAAGACGCTGGCCCCCGCGGCGACGGTCCGGGCCGTCTACGTCGAGACGGACCCCGCGCACACGTCCAGGCTGGAGGAGAAGTGGACCAAGTGGGGACTGGCCGTCCCCCTGGTCGTCCTGACGTCACCCTACCGGTCACTGCTGCGGCCGCTCCTCGACTACCTCGACCAGGTCCAGTCGCGCGGCGACGATCAGATGATCACGATCGTCCTGCCCGAGTTCCTTCCGCGACGGTGGTGGCAGCACATCCTGCACAACCAGACCGCGCTGCTCGTCAAGGGGGCGCTGCTGTTCCGCAAGAACACGGTGGTCGCCGACGTGCCGTACCTGCTCAAGCGCTGACGGCGGGTGCTGCGGGGATCGGGCCTGCTGCGACCAGCTTCCGCTTCCGGGCGTCGACGACCGCGTTGAACCCCTCGAGCGTTCGCGCGCCGAGAAGCGAGAGGTCGCCCGGGTGCGCGAAGACGACCTCGTCCACCGTCTTGAACTCGCCGCACTCGATCACCGCGGTGCCGACGTTCCGCGTGACGTATTGCCCGTTGGCCATCACGAAGAGCTGGTCGCGCTTGAACACGTCGACACCGAGGGCGTGCAGATCGGCTTCGGCGAGCCGGATCATCTCGGAGCCGCTATCGACGAGGACCCGACGGAAAGTCTTCCAGCGGGGCCGTCGGCCCGGCCTCGTCACGCGCACGTCGACCGTGAACACGCCCATGCCAGGATTATACGGGCGTGGCCCCTCAGGCCGCCTCGGTATCAAGTTGCTCCCGGCCCCGGCTGCGCCGCCTCCTGCCGGGGCGAGGCGTAGAGCCGTTCGGGGAGCGCGGGCACGACGGTCACGCCCCGCCACCACGAAGGGCACGAACAGGATCAGCTTGAGCAGACCTGCTCGATGAGCACGCCGCAACCGTATCCGTTTCGGACTGTTCAGCGGCGCCGGTTCCGAGTATGAGGAAGTCCGGGGATCTCGCGCATGGGCGACCGGCGATATACTGACGGGGGAGCGACGGGATGGCAATCCAGGTCGAACGTCCGCGCAGGCTCTTCACGGCCGACGAGTTCGAGCGGATGGTGGAGGCGGGCGTCTTCGGGCCCGACGAGCGGCTCGAGCTCATCCGCGGCGACATCGTCGAGATGAGCCCGGTCGGTCCCGGGCACGGGGCGTGCGTCGCCAGCCTGAACAAGCGATTCGTCATTGGCCTCGGGGACCGGGCGGTCGTGTGGATCCAGAGCTCGGCCCGGGTGGCCTTCGACTCCGTCCCCGAGCCCGACCTCGCGCTGCTCCGCCCGCGCTCGTACCGCAGGGCGAACCCGACGCCCGAGGACATCCGGCTGGTCGTCGAGGTCGCCGACACTTCGCTCCGCTACGACCGGACCGCCAAACTCCGGCTCTACGCGAGGGCCGGCATCGCCGAGTACTGGGTGGTGAGCGTCGACGACGAGTGGCTGGAGATCTATCGCTCGCCGGAAGGTGACGGCTACCGGGAGTCCCGGCGCCTGCAGCGTGACACCACGATCGCCCCGCTGGCCTTTCCCGACGTCGTCATCACCGTCGCTGAGATCTTCGCCTGAACCCGCCGGAACCCTGTCGGGGTGGCTACCGGCGCGAGGCAAGCATGCGGTGCTCGAGCCGCGAGAGCAGGCGCGCCCCCGGCCATCTTCGCATATCAACGCGCACGCCTCGGGACTATGCCGGGCGCGGCGGGACGGGCTGGCGGATCCAGGCGATCGAGCAGTCGCGGCCGTGGAGGCCCTCCGCCCGGGCGACGGCCTCCTCCACGCTGGGCGCCGTCTCGAACCCGAGGTGGCGCGGCACGGCGGGATCGCGCGGGCCGGCGACGATGACGCGGCCCACGTGGCCCAGGCGCTTCAGCGGATAGACCGCGAGGATGCCGTGGACCGGGTGGAAGCCGAAGCGGCTGCGGTAGGCCTCGATGTAGTCCGGGCGCCGCGCGTAGTCGTCGGCGAAGCGGCGCATGATCTCGTACGGGTCGCGCGTCACGGGCAGGATGCGCTCCCACACCTCGGGATACGAGGGGTGCGCGACCCGGTCCCAGCGCTCGGGAACGGGCGTCGCCATGATCACGGTGCATCCCGGCTTCCCCGCCGCCTCGATGAGCCCGCCGAGGTAGCCGAGCCCCGACGAGATCAGGGTGAGGATCGGGTTGACGTGGGAGAAGATCGCGTAGGGGCTCGAGTCCGGGACGCCGTACACGAGGACGTCGAACCGCTCGTGCGCCTGCTCGCGGCGCGCCGGGAACATCCGCGCGACGTCGTCGAGCATCACCCGCCGCGTCTCGTCCACCCCGCCCGCGACCACCCTCGCCGGGCGCCAGGGATCGGCGAGCAGCGTGTCGACCTTGAAGACGCGCCGGCCGAGCCGTCGCTCCAGATGGCGGCCCATCTCGTCGAGCACCTCGTGCATGCGGTTGCCGTGCACCGACATGGACATGCCGTCGGGCGTGTGCGTGATCTTGATGGAGTCGTACGTGGAGAGCCCGACGCACACCGACTTCCAGCCGCCGTTGAAGCCGCGGTTGTGGCGGGCGTTGACGTACACGGTGAGGTCCGACTCCACGACGAGCCGGTGAACCTCGACCGGGTAGCCGTGCTCCGGCGTCCGGCCGAGATCCACGATCGCGTCCGGATCCTCGGCGTCGTGGCACAGGAGGCGCGCGCCGAACTCCCGGACGAGCTCCTCGCCGATGATCCGCGCGAGCTCCGAGAGGCGGAGCTTCCGATGGAGCGCGTTGGCGCAGACGAGCGTGACGCGCGCCCGCGACACGCCCGCGGCGTCCAGCTCCTCGAGAACGGCCTTGATGGCGACGCCGCGGATCGGGCCGTAGGAGGCGACCGTCGCGTCGTCGAAGGCGATCGTCACGCTCGCGCCCGGCCTGACGAGGTCGCGGACGCGCGGGAGCCCCCGCGGCCCGGCGAGCGCCTCGCGCACGGCCGAGTCGAGATCGGCGAGCGGCGCCAGCGTCGTCGCCTCGACGTTCGAGAGCGTGCGCGCGCGGTCCGGCAGCGTCGCCGTCAGCGCGCCCTCGCCGTAGAGCAGCTCGACGTTCACGGGGCCTACACCGCCCGTCCGGCGCGATGGCCCTCGGCGATCGCGTTCGTGAGCCGGCGCGGCGCGAAGGCGTCGCCGACGACGTGCACGCCCCCGATGCCGCGTGCGCGCAGCTCGGCGGCCAGCGCGTCGTTGGCTTTCTGTGGCCCCACCCAGATGATCGCCGCGACCTTGGCAAGGCGCTCCTCGCGGCCGCTCGCGTAATGCTTCAGCACGACGTCGCCGTTGTCCATCCGGTCGACGCAGGCGTTCGGGCGCAGCACGACCCCCTGCTGGTCGAGCGCGCGCAGGGTCGCGATCCGCGAGACGGCCGGCAGCTCCTTCAGGGCCTCGAAGAAGCGCGTGACCACGGTGACCTTCTTGCCCTGCTCGGCCGCCGTCTCGATGACGGCCGCCGCCCAGGAGAACGCGTCCTCGTCGATGATCACGATGTTGTCGCCGGGCATCATGCCGGCCAGGACGCCCCCGGCCGTGGTCGTCACCGGGACCGAGTCGTCGCCGGGGATCTCCGGGGCCACCGGGGTCGCGCCGGTCGCCACCACCACCGCGTCGGGCCGCTCGGCGGCGATGAGGTCGGCGGTGGCCTCGGTGCCGGTGCGGACGATCACGCCGAGCCGCTCCACCTGACGGATCAGGAACTGGATGGCGTGGCCCATCTCCTCGTGGTGGGGAACCTCCTCGGCGATGCGGACCTTGCCGCCCAGGCGATCGGTCTGCTCGAAGACGATCACGTGATGGCCGCGCTCGGCGGC
>JBBTPF010000083.1:0-3749 GCA_038066295.1 Candidatus Methylomirabilota bacterium
GGGCTCCAGCCTGCGCGCGGGGTCCGAGGCCACGCGGCGGGAACGGGTCTCGTCGGCCCCTCCCGAGGCTGCGCTCCGTGTGCCACCGGCCGACCCCCGCGGGCGGCGATCATGAATCACCGCGGTTAGCGCCCGGAGGAGGCTCTCATGGGACTCGGCGGAAAGGTCGCGATCGTCGGCAGCGGGGTCATCAAGTACGGCGAGAATTTCCATCAGAGCCTGACCGACATGATCTACGAGGCGGTCTCGCTCGCCCTCGCCGACGCGAAGGTCGAGCGGCAGCGGCTGCAGGCCGCGTGGCTCGGCTGCTACGAGCCCATGCTCTACGGCTTCGAGGGCAACTCCGGGACCTTCGTCTCCGACCCGCTGAACCTGTTTCCGATCCCGGTGACGCGCGTGGCCGCCTACTGCGCGACCGGCATCGAGGCGGTCCGGAACGCCGCGCTCGCGGTCGCCTCCGGCGAGTACGACCTGGTCCTCGCGGTCGGCGCCGAGAAGATGCGCGAGGTGCCGTCGCGCGGCTCGCTCGTGGCCCAGGCGGTGAACCGGGGGCACCCGGTGCTGGCCAAGGGGCGCACGGCGCCCGGGATGTTCGCGCTCCTCGCCACGCGCTACTTCAAGGAGTACGGGGCGGACGAGGGCGCGCTCTGCGCCGTCGCCGTGAAGAACCATTACCATGGGTCGCTCAATCCCAAGGCCCACTTCCAGAAAGAAATCACTCCCGAGCAGCATCGGAAGGCCCCGAAGGTCGCCGAGCCGCTCGGCCTCTTCGACTGCTGCCCCACGACCGACGGCGCCGCGGCGGTCATCCTGACGCGCGCGGACCTGGCGCCAAAGCTCACCGACACGTATACGATCATCCGCGGCGTCGCCTTCGCGGTGACGGCCGGCTACTGGAACACCCAGTTCGATCCGTCCTGGTCCTTCACCTCGTTCCGCTCGACGCAGGAGGCCGCGAAGGCCGCCTACCGGATGGCCGGCGTCACGGACCCGGCCAGGGAGATCAAGGTCGCCGAGTGCCACGACTGCTTCACGATCACCGAGATCATCAACTACGAGGATCTCGGCTTCGTGAAGCCGGGCGAGGGCTGGAAGCTCGCCACCGGCGGCGCCACGCGGCTCGGCGGCGACCTGCCCGTGAACACGTCGGGCGGCCTCAAGTCGTGCGGCCACCCGATCGGCTCGTCGGGCATCCGGATGATCGCCAACATCCACGACCAGCTCCTCGGGCGCGCCGGCAAGATGCAGGTGAAGGGCGCGACGATGGGCCTCGCGCACAACCTGGGCGGGCCCGGCGCGGTATCCGCCGTCGCCGTCCTGGGTCAAGCGTAATTCAATTTGCCGTCGGGGCGCCCGGCAGCAGAGCCTCCGGCGCCCAACGTCCGGGCGGACAACCCGTGTCCTGGAGAACGAAATGGCAGAGCTGACGCGGAAGTACGTCGTGATGGCCCTGGCGAGCGAGAGCGCCTTCGACCTCGCCGACCCCGACGCGGCCTTCGTCCTGAAGCCCTGGAAGGATCCGGCCGCGCTGCGCGCGCTGATCGTGTACCGCGACAACTGTTACCCGGAGCTGAGCCGCGAGCTCGACGTGTGGATCCGCACGATCGAGGCGGGGCCGGTGGTGCGGGGCGACGTGGGCAAGCTGAACGAGCCCCACGTTCGCCGCGCGGCGGCCAGGAAGCCGGCTCCCCGCCGGCGGGCCGCAGTGAAGCACGCGCGAAGAGCCGCCCACCGCAAGAAGCGCAAGTGACGGACGGCGTCGACCTCGTCGTCCGCGGCAGGGCCGGGGAGGTCATGGCGGCGGCGCTCGAGGGAGTCCGCGCATGAGCCCGGTGAGCGAAGCCCTCGTGAAGAAGCTCCTGGCGGCGCGCGAGCACCACCGGCCCGTCGCCCCGCCGAGCGAGACCACGCCGCTCTCCGTCGCGGAGGCCTACGCCGTCCAGGACCGGCTGCGCGAGGCCCTCGTCGCGCGCGGCGAGCGGGTCGTCGGCTGGAAAGCGGGCTTCACCAACAAGGCGGCCCAGGCCGCGTTCGGCACAGACGAGCCCGTGTGCGCCTTCCTGCTGGTCTCGGTTCGCGTTCCCTGAGCGCCCGATGCGTTTCCAGGACCACGCGGTGGTGATCACCGGCGCCGCCGGCGGCCTCGGCCGCGCCATCGCCCTGGCGTTCGCGGCCGAAGGCGCGGGCATCGTGGCGGGCGACCTCAGCGACGCGGTCGAGGCCGTCGCGGAGGAGGCGCGGCGCGCGGGCGGGCACGCGGTCGCCGTCCGCTCCGACGTCGGCCGCTCGGCCGACATGGTCGCGCTCGCCGCGCGGTCGGTGAAGGAGTTCGGAGGCCTTCACGTCCTCGTGACCTGCGCGGGCCTCGGCGACGCGGCGCTCCTCGTCGAGCAGGACGAGAGCGCGTGGACACGTGTCATCGACGTGAACCTGAACGGCACCTACCGGGCGATCCGCGCCGTGCTCCCGCAGATGCTGGCCCAGCGGAGCGGGCGCATCGTCACGGTCTCGTCGGCCCTCGGCAAGATGGGCGGCTCCGGCTTCGTCACGGCGTACGCGGCCTCCAAGCACGGCGTGATCGGCCTCACGCGGGCGCTCGCCGCCGAGCTCGGCTCGCAGGGCTACCCGGGCATCACCGTGAACGCGATCTGCCCGGGCTACGTGCGCGCGGGCATGGGGGTGGCGCTCCAGCCGACCAAGGCCGGGCCGATGTCCGGCGAGGAGATCTTCGAGCGGTACTTCAAGCGCCAGGTCCCGCAGCGGCGCATGATCGAGGCCGAGGAGATCGCGCACGCGGCCCTGTTCCTGGCCCTCCCCGAGTCGGCGGCGATCACCGGGCAGGCGCTGAACGTCGACGGCGGCTTCTTCATGTCATGATGGGCCTGAGGAGAGTTCGATGAGCACCAGCCCGATGACCGGACCCGCGATGACCCTCGAGGAGCTGGTCGTCCTGACGCGGGAGCGGCTCGCGGCGCACGCGCGGCGCGTGGTGCCGGAGGGCCCGCTGGTGCGCGCGGCGGTGCTGGTGCCGCTCGTGGACCGCGGCGCGCCGCATCTGGTCTTCGCCAGGAGGACGGAGCGCGTCGGCACGCACAAGGGCCAGATCTCGTTCCCGGGCGGGACGCTCGACCCGGCGGACCCGTCGCTCCTCGACGCGGCGCTGCGCGAGTGCGAGGAGGAGGTGGGCCTGCCGCGCACCGCGGTGGAGCCGCTCGGCGCGCTCGACGACACCGAGACCTTCGCGACCCGGTTCGTCATCACGCCCTGGGTCGGCGTCGTTCGCGAGCCGGTGACGTGGCAGCCCGACGGCGAGGAGATCGAGCAGGTGATCGAGGTCCCCTTCGCCGCGCTCGCCGATCCCGCGAACGTCCGCGTCGAGCACTGGGAGCGCGACGGCGTCGTGCGGCCCGTGTACTTCTACGACTGCGACGGCGAGACGATCTGGGGCGCCACGGCGCGGATCGTCAAGCACTACCTCGACCTGCTGACGGGGGCATCATGAGCTACGAGACCCTGCTGACCTCACTCCAGGACGGCGTCGCCCGCGTCACGCTGAACCGCCCGGAAGCGCGCAACGCGCTCTCGCGCACGCTCGTCCAGGAGCTCGAGGCGGCGCTCGCCGCCTACGAGGCGGACCCGGACGCGCGGGTAATCGTGCTCTCGGGCGCGGGCGACAAGGCGTTTTGCGCCGGCGCGGACCTCAAGGGTACCAGCGACCGCGGGACGACGCTCCAGGCGCGCGAGTCCTT